>NZ_JBSFNC010000133.1:0-25394 GCF_053586895.1 Amycolatopsis sp. NPDC003731
CAAACGCCACCTCACCAACACCATCTACCCAGCCCTGCTCAACGACCACCACCGACTACAAACCACAACTTGACATAGAAGCTTCATTCGGGACGCCCGAGGTCCCGAATGAGTCATTCGCGACCTCGGGCGGCGGGGTCAAGCGGGGTCAGGCGGGGTTGCGCGGCTTCGCCGGGTCCTCGCCGGCGAGTTCGGCCGGCGCCAGGTCGTCGAGGGGCTGCCAGCGGAACACCCCGGCGCCCTGGGCGTAGGCCAGATGTCCGCCGAGCGCGCCGCCCGCACCCGTCGCCGCCAGACCCAGGAGGCTGAGGAGCCGTCCGCCGCGGCCGCTGCGACGAGCCGAGTAGGACGCGCCGAACAGCGCCGCCGCCGTCGCGTTGGCGGCCGCGTGGATCAGCCCCACCCGGCGTTGCCGCACGTCCAGGCTGGTGTAGTCGGCCAGGCCGAGCACGACCGCCGCCGGGACGGTCAGCAGGCCGGTCGCGATCAGGCGGCGGGCGGCGTCGCGGCCGTCCGGGAGCAGGTCGAACACCGCCGAGCACAGCCAGGCGCCGATCGGGACCGTCACCACCAGGGGGTGCAGCGGGTGCCCCAGTGCGCGCCCGCGCAACTGGCGCGTCACGCCGCCTTCGCCGTTCAGTAACCGCTGGAGCCCGGTCGCCGGGCCGTCGAGCGCCTCGGCGTCTTCGGCTTTCCGCAGGACTCGGTGCGCCCAAGCGGGCCGGACGTGACCATCGCGCATGGGATCCATACCGCGGCGGCTACCCCGCCGCGCGCCGGTCAACCGTGGCGGCGCGAGACCGCCGCGGTGAGCAGGTCGCCCGGCCGGGGCAGCGTGCCGATCAGCCGGGTGAACAGGCTGCGCCGGACCACCTTGCCGGGGTGGCTGCCGTGGACCTGCCCCGGTTCGTCCACACTGGAGTCGACGTTGTCGGTTCCGTTGTCCGGCAAGGCGTTGCGGAAGCTGCGGGAGCCGACCCGGCGCAGCGAAAGCAGCGCGTCGGCCAGCCCGGGGGAGAGCCGCTGGCCGAGGAAGAAGCCGGCCGTCGCGCCGCCGACCGGGATTTCGCGACGCGGGTGCGTCGAGGCGAACACGATGGTGTCGGCGACCGTCTCGGGCGCGTACACCGGCGGCGGGGGCTTCGGCAGCGCGCCGAGCTTGCTGCGCGCGTGTTCGAAGAACGGCGTGTCGATGGCCCCGGGCAGGATGGTGGTGACGGCGATCGGGGCGCCTTCCTGCGCGAGTTCGATGCGCAGGCAGTCGTAGAAGCCGCGCAGGGCGAACTTGCTGGCGGTGTAGGGCGCGTGCAGCGGCACGGCCCGCACGCCTTCGGCCGACGCGACACCGATCACCGACCCGCCGCCGGTCCGGCGCAGGGCGGGCAGCACCGCGCGCACGCCGTGGACGTGGCCGAGGAAGTTGACCCGCAGGACGCGCTCGAACTCCTCGTCGGTGATGTCTTCGACGCGGCCGAACACGGCCACGCCGGCGAGGTTGACCCAGGTGTCGATCCGCCCGAACTCCGCTTCGGCGGCGCGGACCAGCGCGCGGACGGCGTCCGGGTCGGCGATGTCGGTGGGGACGGCCAGCGCGGTACCCCCGCGGCCGGTGATCTCGCCGACCAGCGTGTCGAGGGCCTGCCTGGTGCGCCCGGCGCACACGACACGCGCACCCCGGGCGGCGAAGGCGAGCGCGGCGGCCCGCCCGATCCCGCTCGACGCGCCCATGAGCACGACCACCTGGTCGGACACCGGTCGGGGCATGACGCCTCCTCGTTGGTTCGCGATCCGGAAGGCGCCGGGTACCGCCGGTGGGGGCCGGACAAACCCGGCGGGGGTTTCGCCGTCGCGCCAGCGGGAAGCCGGGGACCATGACCGAACCCGACCAGAGCTACGACCCGCCGCAGGACACCGGCGAACCGGACGCCGTCGAGACCGACCCGGCGGCGCTGAACAGCGCCGAGGACCTCGACGAAGACCGCATCCGCGCCGACCCCCTGGAAGAGGGGATGGATCCCCCGGAACACTGGTCGGGCGTGACGAAGTACGGGATGACCCCGTGGGAGCAGGCCCACCCGCGCGGCCTGGGCGACCGGATCGCGGAGGAACGCCCGGACCCGGCGACGGAGGTCCCGCCGGCCGGCACCGGGGCGCGCACGGACGTGGAGGCGGACCCGGACCCGGACACGGGGGCGACGCCGGAGGAGCCGGTCCAGCTGGAGACCGTGGAGGGCGACGGCCCGCCGGTGGACACGGAACCGGACCAGGTGGGTGTCGAGGCCGGCCGGGCGACGGCGGCGGGGCCGGAGCAGGCGGCGTTGCACGTGGAGGGAGAGCGGCGGCAGGCGTGATCGGCTGAGGCCGGGCCGGGCGGCGGCTCACTCGCGGCCCGGCCCGGCCCGGCTCGGCGCGGCTTGGCGCGGCTTGGCTTGGCTCGGCTTGGCCCGGCGCGGCTTGGCCCGGCGCGGCTCGGCTCTGGCGTTGCCCGGCGCGGCTTGGCCCGGCTCGGCTCGGCTTGGCCCGGCCCGGCCCGGCCCGGCCCGGCTCGGCTCGGCTCGGTGCGGCGCGGCTCGGCTCGGTGCGGCGCGGCGCGGCGCGGCTCGGCCTGCGTGGCCGATTCTGGCGTTGCCCGGCCCGGTCTCGTCGGCGTGTGTCCCAGCCCCGGGCGGGTAGCCCGCCACCATGCCGGAAACCAGACGCTCCGCGTGGGCCGGAATCCTGACCGGGATCGGCGTGGCCGCCTTCGTCGACGAAACCGTCTTCCACCAATTGCTGCACTGGCACCACTTCTACGATCGCTCGACCACCGAGGCCGGGCTCGTCTCCGACGGCCTCTTCCACGCCTTCGGCTTCTTCGCCGTCGTCTTCGGCCTCGTCCTCGTCGCCGACCTCCGGCGCGGGGACCGGCTCTCCGGCCGCGCCCTCGCCGGCGGCGTCCTCGCCGGGGCCGGCGCCTTCCAGCTCTACGACGGCACCATCCAGCACAAACTCCTCGGCCTGCACCAGATCCGCTACGCCGTCGACCTCACCCCCTACGACTGGACGTGGAACGTCGTCGCCGTGCTGCTGATCGTCATCGGCGCCGTCCTGCTGCGCCGCGCGCGGGCGACCGCGTGAACGTTCTCCACCACGTGCCGGCGCTGCTCGCCTTCGCGGCCTACGAAGCCGGCGCGTGGCGGCTGCGGCGGCGCGGTGACCGGTGGCCGCCGATCCGGGACGTCGTCTTCGGTGCCGGGGCCGCCGCGGCGCTCGCGCCCGGCGGGTCGACGTTCACCGGGCACATGCTGCAGCACGTCCTGCTCGGCATGGTGGCGCCGGTCCTGATCGTGCTCGCCCGCCCGGTCACCCTGCTGCTGCGCGCGGTCCCGGCCGCAGCTCGCCGCCGCCTCAAGCGCCTCCTGGAAGCGGCCGGCGTGCTGGTCTTCCCGCCGGTCGCGGCCGTCCTGGAAGCGGGGAGCCTCTGGCTGCTCTACCGGACCGGCCTGTTCGCCGCGCTCGGGGACAGCCCCTGGCTGCACGTCCACGTCTTCCTGACCGGCCTGCTGTTCACCACCGCGGTGTGCCGGCTCGACCCGGTCCGCGACCGTGCCGGGCTCGGCGTCCGCGCGGGCGCCCTGATCGGCGCCGCCGCCGCGCACGCCGTGCTGGCCAAGACCCTGTACGTCTCCCCGCCGCCGGGGGTGGCGCTCGCGGTCGCGGACCGGCAGGCCGGCGCCGAGCTCATGTACTACGGCGGGGACGTCGTCGAACTCGGGCTCGCGCTGATCATCGCGCTGCAGTGGTACGCCGCCCGGGGCCGGGCCGAGGCCCGGAGCCGCCGAACGGGGGTGCCGCGCACCGCCCGTGGCTGATAAGCCTCTGCGCGTGACCATGGACACGATCGACCTCCACAGCATCAACCCGTGGGAGGTGTCCTTCCTGCGCGAGGAGGTCGGCGCCTACTTCGCCCACGGTGTCGGGCTCGCCCCCGGTGCGACCGTCCTCGACGTCGGCGCCAACGTCGGCGTCTTCTCCGCCGCCGTCTACGAACGGCTGGACGGCGACGTCCGGATCTTCGCCTTCGAGCCCCTTCCGCCCCTGCACGCGACGCTGGAGCGCAACGGCCGTGACTTCTTCGGCGGCCGGCTGAAAGCGCTGCCTTACGGACTGGCCGCCGCCGAGGACGAGCTCGACTTCAGCTACTTCCCGGCGGCGACCATCTTCTCCTCGTCGTGGCGCGACGCCGCGAACGTCGAGGACGAGCGGAAGCGGGTCACCGGCAGCGTCGTCGAGATGATCCGGCGCGGCGGGCTGGGCGCCGGGCTGCGCCGCGTGCCGGCGCCGATCCTGCGGGGGATCGTCGGGCGCAAGCTGCGGGTGATGCGGGAACTCGAAACCCACCGCGTCCGCGTCCGGCCGCTCTCGGCGGTGCTCGACGAGCTGGGCATCGAGCGCGTCGACCTGCTGAAGGTCGACGTCGAGGGTGCCGAGCTCGATGTCCTGCGCGGCCTGGAGGACCGGCACTGGCCGCTGGTCCGGCAGGCCGTCGTCGAGGTCGAAGGGTGGCGGCAGCACCGCGACACCGTCCGCGACGTCTTCGCCGCGCGCGGGTTCACCGTCGAGGCCGTGCAGGACCCCGTCCAGGAGGCCGCCGACATCGGGATGGTGTTCGCGGTCCGCTAACGGCGGAGCTCAAGCCAGTCGAGGTTGATCGCGCCGGTGTCGCCCGGGGCGTAGGACAGGGTCACCACCGGGTCGCGGCCGGTGAGCGGGACGTCGGTGAAGGTCGTGGTGCCCCAGGCGTCCCAGCTGTCGGACACCTTCGGGAAGCCGACCTGCCGGACCGGCTGCCCGTCCACCGACAGCGTCATCGTCCGGGTGTCGTTGTCGGCGTTGGCGTACCGCACGGTGAACGCGGCGCGTTCCGGCGCGGTCGTGGTGCGGTGCACGGTGAACGACGTCGACGCGCCCTGCGCCCAGAGGCCGTCGAGGAACGCGCGGCCCGAATAGCCGGTGTGGTTGACGTTCGTCTTCACGCCGCCGGTGTTGCGGGCGTCTTCGGCTTCGAGGTGTGCCGGGTCGGGGCAGCCGGTCAGGGCGGCGGTGCCCGCGGTGTCGGCGCAGCGGTCGCGGTCGTCGGGCACGCCGTCGCCGTCCCGGTCGCCGGCGGGCGCTCCGGTCAGGGTGATGGCGATCGTGTGGTCGCCGGTGAGCGTGTCCGGGATCGAGGCCGGGGCGGCCCGGCCGTCGATGCTGAAGGAGGCGATCGTGCTGCCCGCGCCGCGCAGGGCGATGGCGAGGTTCGCGCCGCGGTAGCGCAGGTTCCGCAGGGTGACGTCACCCCAGCCCGCCGGGAGGTGCGGGGCGAAGGACAGGCCGCGGTCGGTGAACGTCAGCCCGAACAGGCCGGTGTGGATCATGTCGAGGAACGCCGTGGCCGACCACGTCTGGTCCGGTTCGGACCCCCAGTGGAACTTCACCGTGTCGCCCAGCCGTTGCCAGCCGCCGTCGACGACCCCGGTGGAGCCGTTGTGGATTTCCCAGAAGCCGCTGTTGCCGCCGGCCAGCTTGGCCAGCCGCGCGGTTTCCGCCGCGAAGGCGTTCTGCTCACCCTGTCCGGCCAGGGCTTTCGCCCACAGGCCCAGGACGAGCGGCCAGACGATCGCGTTGTGCCGGCCGGGCTGCGCGTCGCTGTAGCGCGCCCAGTGCGGGAAGGTGTCGGGCATGCCCCACGGCAGCTCCCGGGCACGGGCGAGGATCGACCGCGCCTGCGCCGGGTTCGCGATGCCGAAGATGAGCGCGAACGCCAGCCCGGTGCCTTCCTGGAAGGCGCCGCGGGAGCCGTCGGCGAGCAGCTGGTAGTCGTACAGTCCGGTGGCGGGGTTCCAGAAGTTCCGGTTGATCGCCGTCCGCAGCGCGGCGGCCTTGCTCCGGTGGGCGGCGACCTCCGCCGCCGGACGGCCCAGCTTCGCGGCCATGTTCGCGGCGTTGACGTAGGCGGCGTAGTAGAGCTCGTTGGTGCTCAGGTACATCCCGCTCGCGACGCCGGGCCACGGCATGCTCCCGGTGCTGACCGACTCGGTCGCGTCGGCGGGCGGCGCGGGGTAGCCGGCGATGCCGTCGTTGAAGAAGGACGCGCCGGTGAACAGGCCGTAGGCCGGGTTGAACCCGGCCGTGGTGGCGTGTTCGCGGATCGCCAGGGTGGTCGCCGCGGTCCGGTAGGCGTCGCCGAGGAACGCCCGGTCGCCGGTGACGAGGTAGTGGTGCCACGCGGCGGTGACCCAGACCACCTGGTCCCACTGCTGGTCGTCCTGCTGCACGCGCAGGGCGCCGCCGGTGTCTTTGTCGACCACCGCCCACAGGGTGTTCTCCGCCAGCGCCGGATCGAGCAGGCTGGTGGCGTTCCAGCTGTTGATCGACGCGTCGCGCGTCCACGGCTGGTCGTAGCCGCCGCCCGCGCGGACGATGCCGGTCGCCGGGTCCAGCAGGCCGCTCCGGTCGTACCGCGCGTCGTACCCGATCGTGTTGGTGCGCAACAGGTTCTGCAGTGCGGCAGCGTAGGCGGTCCCGAACAGGGACTGGCTGTCCGGGTTGGCGAACGCGAGCGAGGGCGGTGCCGGGCTCGCCGTGGCCGGTGCGGCGCCGGCGAGCGTGCCGCACGCCGTCACCAGGGCCAGGAGCGTGGCGCCGATCCGCTGCGGGAATTTCATGACCTGTACCCCTTCCGGCCGGGCGCCATTGCACCACGGACGGGACGGTCTCTCTCCGGATGCGCCCGGATCCTGTCCGTTTCTGTCCACCACGGCGACGGTCGGCCCGGTCACCGGGCGTGATCATGATCGGCCCGGCGACCCGGCCAGGTGGCAGCGCCGGGCTCCGCCGTTGCATACTGCTGGAATGGCGCGCAGGAACCCGGAGACCGCACGGTGAGTCCCCGAGAAGGGCCGTCGCGCCCGAAATTCGGCCGCATCGACCCGTTCTGCCTGATGGCGGTGCTGCCGGTGCTGCTCGTCGCCGGCATCCTCGGCGCGCTCGTCCACATCGGGCTGGGCATCGGCTTCGCGGTGTTCGCCGGCCTGATCCTGCTGTTCGACTCCTGGGTCAACCGGCCCCGGCCGGCACCGCGGGACGAGCGCCCGGCCCGCGCACCCCGCCCGGCGACCCCACCACCGGCCCGCGGACCCGCGCGCGCACCAGGCCGCGCGCCGGCTCGCGCACCCCGCCCCCAGGACGGCCGCGGCCCCGCCCGGGCACCGGCTCGCGCGCCGGTGCGCCGCGCCGGTCCGCCGCCGGCCGGCGGTGACGGCTGGCGGTGACGGCCCCTCGCCTCGCCGCGGGGTGACTTCCGGCGTTTCGGATCGGCCCCGGTTCTCCGCGAACGGCCGGTCGACCCTTCGGCTCGCGTGATCGAAGGGTCGACACGCGTGTTTGCAGGGTCGACACGCGTGATCGAAGGGTCGACACGGCCCGGAACTGCCGTGAGCGGAGCCGGTCGTCAACCGCCGACGTGGATGCCCGGGCGGCGGGACGGGTCCTTCTCCGCGCTGCGGATGATCTCCCGCACCACCGGGGCCGTGTCGCCGCGGCCGAGGAGCAGGTAGCGGAACAGGTGGCCGAGCGGGTTGCCCTCCGACCACTCGAAGTAGCACCGGGGTCGCACGCCCGTCACGTCGCGCAGGGTGAGCAGGATCGCCGCGATCGCGTTGGGGGCCGCGGGACTGTTCGCGCGGAGGATCCGGTAGCCGTCGATCTCCACGCCGCGCACCTCGAGCACGTTGCTGAACTCCGACGGGTCCACCACGTCGATCTCCAGGAACAGGATGTCGGCCGCGCCCGGCACCGGGTTCATCCCGCGCTGCTCGGCCTCCTTCGCCGAATACTCGGCGTGGTCGCCGCCCTGGCGCTTGTTGGCGACGATGTTCAGGGCGCCGTCGTGGGCCAGTGAGTCGGCGATGAACCGGCGGGCCTCCTCGTCGAACTCGATGCGGTCGGCGCGCAGTTCCGTCGTCCGCGACACGCGGGACACCAGCGAAACGACGATGATCCCGAGGATGAACAGGGCCGAGATGGCGATCCCGTCCGGCTTTTCGATGACGTTTTCGACGAGGGCGTACAGCAGCACGAGCGTCAGGACGACGAAGCCGGCGGCCGCACCGCGCTGGCGGTGCCGGATCGCCGAGATGCTGACCGCGACCGCGCCGGAGACCATCATCGCCAGGATGCCGGTCGCGTAGGCGCCGGCCTGGGCGTTGACGTCGGCGCCGAACGCGATGGTGATGAGGATGCTGATCACCGTGTAGACGACGACCACCGGCCGGACGGCGCGGCCCCACTCCGGTGCCATGCCGTACGAGGGCAGGTACCGCGGCACGATGTTGATCAGCCCCGCCATCGCCGAGGCGCCGGCGAACCACAGGATCAGCACGCTGCTGACGTCGTAGACGGTCCCGAAGAGCTCGCCGAGTTCGCGGTGGGCGAGGTAGGCCATGGCGCGGCCGTTGGCCTCGCCGCCGTCCTTGAAGGCGTCGGCCGGGATCAGCACCGTGGTGACGAAGCTGGTCGCGATCAGGAACACCGACATGATGAGCGCGGCGGCGGTCAGCAGCTTGCGCGTGTTGCGGATCCGGGATTCCAGCTTCTCCTCGGCGTTCTTCCCGTCGGCCGCGACCAGCGGCATCATGCTCACGCCGGTCTCGAACCCGGAAAGCCCCAGCACCAGCATCGGGAACGCGATGACGGCCGGGCCGATGACGCCGGCGAACCCGCCACCGCCGGCGGTGAGCGCGTCGGTCCAGTGGGAGAGGGCGGCCGGATCGCCGAGCAGGTCGATCACGCCCGCGATCGTCACCACGGCGTTGAGCAGCAGGAAGACGGCGACGAGCGGGATGGCGACCCCGACGGCCTCGCTGAAGCCGAGCAGGAACACCCCGCCGAGGATGAGCAGCAGCACGACGGTGATCAGCACCGCGTGGCCGTGCAGGAAGCCGGGCAGGTACGGGTTCTCCAGCATGTGCACCGTGGCGTCGGCCGACGACAGCGTGATCGTGATGATCCACGACGTCGCGACGAACCCGAGCAGGGTGAGGACGAAGAGCTTCCCGCGCCAGAACGGCAGCAGGTTCTCCAGCATCGCGACCGAACCCTGGCCGTGCGGGCTTTCGCGGGCCACCCGGCGGTACATCGGCAGCATCCCGAGCAGCGTCAGCGCGACGATCAGCAGGGTCGCCAGCGGTGAGAGCGCCCCGGCGGCGAGCGCGGCGATGCCGGGCAGGTAGGAGAGGGTGGAGAAGTAGTCGACGCCGGTCAGGCACATGACCTTCCACCACGCCTGCGGCGTGCCGTGGTCCTCGCCGCCCGCGCGGCCGACCGGCGCGACGCGGTGTTCCAGCAGCCACCGCGCCACGGGCGAGGAGGGCGGCTGCGGCGGTGCCGGGCTGTCGACGCTCGCCGGTATGGTCAAATCGGGTGAAGCACCCATTTCGCCCTCTCGTCCCCTCGTCCCCGCAAAACCGTGGTGCTCAGCATGCCCGACCCCGCAGCGACGGCGCACGGGAGGCTCCGGACCGGCGGTCCTCTTCGGACGGTAGCGGCCTCCAGCGTGATTGGAGGGTCATCACGCGTGATTGAAGGGTCGACACGCGTGATGGGAGGGTCGACACGGTGCTCGCCGTTTCCCGGGCCGCGACGACGGGTAGCCGAGGTGACATGCCCGGACGCGAAGACTTGCCCAGCACGCTTCTGCGGTCGCCGCGCAAGGCCCAGGACACCTGGGTGGCCGCGCACGACTCCGCCCTCGCCACCTGCGGTCCCGGCCGGCGGGCCCAGCAGACCGCCTACTCGGCCTTGAAGCACACCTTCGAGAAGGTCGGCGACCACTGGGAACCCAAGCCGGAGCGCGGCCCGTCGGACGAGCAGGCCGCCCGGGGCGCCGGGCAGCCCGAAAAGCCGACCCACGGCGGCGTCAACGCCACCGCGAGCCGGCAGCACCTCTACGAGCGCGCCAAGCAGCTCGGCATCCCCGGCCGGTCGCGGATGTCCAAGGACGAGCTCGTCGCCGCCCTGGAGAAGGAGAACCGCCGGCGCACCGACCGGGCCCGGCGGGCCGGGTGAGGTGCCCGGTCAGAACTCGTCGGTGCCGGTGAGCTCGTGCTCGAAGGCGTCCGCGCGGGCGACGACCGATTTGAGCGGGCGCTCGAACTCCTCCTGGATGCTGAGGTCCTCCAGCGGCACGGTGTGCTTGAGCAGCGCGACGCCGTCGACCACCGCCGCGCCGCCGACGGCCGAGCCGCCCGCCAGCTCGAGGAACCGGCGCAGGTCGACCTTGTCGGCCCAGCCGACCGGGGAGGAGAGCTCGATCCACGAGCCGCCGTCGAGCTCCGCGAGGTGATGCACCGTCACCTGCTGCGTCCGGTCCCGCGGGCCCTCCAGCCGGAACCGCAGCCAGTCCTCCGACTCCTCGAGGACCTCGTACCGCGTCCGGACAAAGTTGATCACGTCGATCCAGGTGGTCACCCGCTGCGCCTCCCGCCTTCGGCCTGCCTGCGCGGTCGAGCATCTCACGTCCGCGTGGACAACGGTCCGCTGGTTGCCGGAGCGGTTCCGTGCCACGATGAAAGCCGTGCGGAGCCGTCCAGCAGCGCGGCGGGTTTCGCCGGAGATCGCCGGCGGTGAGCACCGGTGACCACCGGCCATCCGGCGCGGTTCCCGGTCGTCGCCCTGGTCGCCTCGGCCGGCGGCCTGGACGCCTTCGCGCGGGTGCTCGGCCCGCTGCCCGCGGACTTCCCGGCGGCGGTGCTCGTCGCCCAGCACCTCGACCCGTTCCGGACGAGCCACCTGGCCTCCATCCTGGCCGAGCGCACCGCACTCCGGGTGGCCGAGGCCGCGGACGGCGACGAGCTCGTCCCCGGCGTGGCGCTGGTCGTCCCGGCGGGCCGGCACCTGCTGCTGACGCCGGAATCGCGGGTCGTGCTGGTGGACGCCGGTGCCCTGCCGCCGGCGCGGCCGTCGGCGGACCTGCTGCTGGCCACCCTCGCCGTGACCTGCGGACCGCGGGCGGTGGCCGTGGTCCTGACCGGCAAGGGCACCGACGCCCAGGCCGGGATCCGTGCCGTCGCCCGCTGCGGCGGCACCGTGTTCGCCCAGGATGAGGCGACGTCCGCGCACTTCGGCATGCCCGGCGCCGCCATCCGCACGGGCCTGGTCCACGCCGTGCTGCCGCTGCCCGGGATCGCCGCCGCCGTGCTCGCCCACGTCTCGTCGGCGAGCGACCGGGTGTTTAGCCCGGACGGTGGGGGCTACCCGGTGTAGTGAACGGTCTCCACTACCGTGAGCTCCACAGTGAGGAGGTGGGCGCGGTGCCACCCTTCCGGCGTGACCTCGTGGTCGTCGGTGCGTCGGCCGGCGGGGTCGAGGTGCTGCGCACGGTGGTGTCGGCGCTGCCGCCGGACTTCCCCGCCGCGGTGCTGGTCACCATGCACCTGTCCGCCGGGACGCAGAGCGCGCTCGCCCGCATCCTCGATCGGGCGGGCCCGCTCCCGGCCCGGGAGGCGCGCCACGGCGCGCCGATCGAGCCGGGCACCGTGTCCGTCGCGCCGCCGGACCGGCACCTGCTCACCGGCGACGGGATTCTCGTCCTGACCCAGGGGCCGACCGAGAATGGGCACCGCCCGGCGATCAACGCGACCTTCCGGTCGGCTGCCCTGACCGGCGGTCCGAGGGCCATCGGCGTCGTGCTCTCGGGCGTGCTGGACGACGGCGCGGCCGGGCTGCGCGCGATCGCCGACCGGGGCGGCGTCGCCGTCGTCCAGGATCCGGCCGACGCGCTGTACAGCGGCATGCCGGAGAACGCGCTGGCCCAGGTGGACACCGAGCACGTGGTGCGGGCCGGCGAGCTCGGCGCGCTGCTCGACAAGCTGGTCCGGATGCCGGTCGAGCCGGCCGAGCTCCCCCCGCCCCCGGTGTCCCTGCTGCTGGAGGACCGGATCGCCCGCGAAGCGGTCCGCGCCGGCGCGCTCCCGGACGCCGAGCGGGACGACGGATCCGGGTACACCTGCCCGGACTGCCAGGGCTCGCTCACCGAGGTCGGCCCCGGCCGGTACCGCTGCCGGATCGGGCACGCCTGGTCGGCGCAGGCCCTGCTCGCGGCCCACGACGGCGAGTTCCGGTTCGCGCTGCAGAAGGCCTTGCGCGCTCTCGACGAAAAGGCGGGGCTGGCCCGGAAGCTGGCCGCCCAGCTCTCCGGACGGCACCCGAGCGGGCTCTCGGACCGCTATGCGGCGTCGGCCAGGGAAGCCGCGCAAGCCGCGGAGACCCTGCGCCGGTTCCTGCTCGAGACGACCGACGGCGCCGGGGAGGAAACGGCGGCACCATGAGTCACACCCCCGTCCACCTGACCGTCGGCCGCCGCGAAGAGGCGACCGTCGTGCAGGTCAGCGGTGAACTGAACCTTGGCTCGTACCCCGTCCTGCGCGACGGCCTGCTCAAGATCGCCACCGACGCGCCGGACGGGCTGGTGGCCGACATCGGCGAGCTGGCCATCGCCGACTCCTCGCTGGTGAGCGTGTTCTCCCTGGTCGCCATGCGGATCGGCGACTGGCCGGGCATCACGTTCGCGATCGTCGCCGAGGCGGGGCAGCGGCCGCTCCTGAGCCGGCACGTGGTCGACCGCTACGTCCCGGTCCGCGCCGACCTGGTGGCGGCGATCGCGGCCCTGGACCACCCGGTACGCCGCCGGAGTGAACGCACCTTCACCCGCGGGGAAAGCACTTCGGCGCGCGTCCGTGAGTTCGTGACGCGCCGGTTGCTCGAGTGGGAGGTGGCCGAGCTCGCCGAGGACGCCCGCCTGATCGCCACCGAGCTGGCCGAGAACGTCCTGCGGCACACCGCATCCGAACCGAAGGTGCGGCTCGACCTCCGCCGCGGGGTGTGCACGGTGGCCGTGGCCGACCAGGACACCCGGCCGGCGATGCTGCTCGAACGGCTGTCCCCGTTCGAACCGGGCATGGGGCTGAAGCTGGTCGCGCAGGTCGCCCGTTCGTGGGGCTGCAGCCGGTCGTGGGCCGGGGGCAAGGTCGTCTGGGCCGTGCTGGTTCCGAGTGCCCGCACCACCGGTGACCGTCCGGCCGGGTAGCGTGTCGGACCGTGACCGAGCCCAAGGAACCCAACGGCGAGTTCGAGTCCGTGCTCACCTACCTCAAGGAGTCGAGGGGCTTCGACTTCACCGGGTACAAGCGGAGCAGCCTGATGCGCCGGGTCCGCCGCCGGATGAGCCAGGTCGAAATCGACAGCTACGCGGACTACATCGACCAGCTCCAGGTCAACGCCGACGAGTTCGTCGCGCTGTTCAACACGATCCTGATCAACGTGACCGGGTTCTTCCGCGATCCGGACGCGTGGGAGCACCTGCGGGAGCACGTGCTGCCGGCCCTGCTGGCCGAGCGCAGTCCCGAAGAGCCGATCCGCGTGTGGAGCGCGGGCTGCGCGGCCGGGCAAGAGGCCTACAGCCTCGCGATGCTCTTCGCCGACACCCTCGGCGTGGAGGCGTTCCGGCAGCGGGTGAAGATCTACGCCACCGACGTCGACGACGAGGCACTGGCGCAGGCCCGGCACGCGGCCTACACCCCGGCGGAGGTCGAAGGGCTCAGCGAGGCGCAGCTGGAGCAGTTCTTCGAGCTGCAGGGCAGCCGGTACTGCTTCCGCAAGGACCTGCGCCGTTCGGTGATCTTCGGCCGCAACGACCTGGTGCAGGACGCGCCGATCTCGCGGATCGACCTGCTGGTCTGCCGCAACACGCTGATGTACTTCAACGCCGAGACCCAGACCAAGATCCTGGAACGGTTCCACTTCGCCCTCGCGCCCCGCGGCGTGCTGTTCCTCGGCAAGGCCGAGATGCTGTTGTCCCACACCAGGATCTTCGAGCCGGTGGACCTCAAGCGCCGGGTCTTCCGCAAGGCCGTCAACGCTCCGGTGAGCTTCAACCACTTCGTGTCCCACAGCTTCCCGCAGCGGCGCACGCAGGACATCTCCGGCCTGGAGGAACTGCGTGAGCACGCCTTCTCGGCGAGCCCGGTCGCGCAGATCGTCTTCACCGAGGGCGAGACCACGGCGCTGGTCAACGCGCAGGCGGAAGTCGCGTTCGCACTGTCCGAACGCGACATCGGGCGGCCGTTGCGCGATCTGGACGTCTCCTACCGCCCGGTGGCGCTGCGCGCGTACGTCGAGCAGGCCCGGCTGGAACGCCGGTCGCTGCGGATCAAGGACGTCGAGTGGCGCCGGGCCGGCGAGACCGTCTGGTACGAGGTGCACGTCAACCCGCTGGTGAACAAGGACAAATCGCTGCTCGGCGTCTCGGTGGTGTTCCACGACGTGAGCTGGGCACGCCAGCTGCTCACCGAGCTGGAGCACACCAACCGGCAGCTGGAGTCGGCCTACGAGGAACTGCAGTCGACCAACGAGGAGCTCGAGACCACCAACGAGGAACTCCAGTCCACAGTGGAGGAACTGGAGACGACCAACGAGGAACTCCAGTCCACGAACGAGGAACTGGAGACGATGAACGAAGAGCTGCAGTCCACCAACGACGAGCTGCAGACGATCAACGACGCCCTGCGCGAGCGCAGCCTCGACCTCGACGAGGTGAACGAATTCCTGGAATCGGTGCTCACGTCCATCCGGGCCGGCATCGTCGTCATCGACGCCGAGATGCGGATCAAGGCGTGGAACCGCGGCGCCGAGGACCTCTGGGGCGTGCGGCGGGAGGAGGCCGAAGGCACCCACCTGCTGAACCTGGACATCGGCCTCCCGGTCGCCGACATCCGCCCGGTGGTCCGCGAAGCCCTGTCGGACGCGACCTATTACGGCGAGCTGATGCTCGACGCGATCAACCGCCGCGGCCGCGCGGCGGTCGTCCGCCTGCTGTGCAGCCCGCTGCGCGCCCCGAACGGCGAGAGCCACGGCGCGCTGCTGATGATGGAGGAGACGAAGTCCGAGCAACCCGAGTGATTGCGGCGGCGCCCGCCGGGTGCTATCCGTTGATCCATGGGGTTGACCAAGGTGTGGCTCGCGACCCTCAGCGACGGCCTGCTGAGGGCCGACCAGGTCGTCGGCCTGACGGCGCACGCGACACCGGCACTGACCGGCAAGCCACCGCGCTGGCTGCTCGACGCCACGATCCGCACGGCGGCGGGCAGCGGCAGCGGGGACGGGTGGGACATCGGCATCCTCCACCGCACGCTGATCCAGACGCCGGCGGAGCCGGTGGGGGCGCCGGAAGCGCTCGCCCGCCTGCTGGCCCGGCTGGATGGCGAGGACGCGGCGGGGTTGGTCGCCGCGGTGGTCGACAGCGGCAGCCGGGTGCCGAGCGTGGTGCGGTTCGCGTTCCGCCCTTTCGAGGACGACGAGGGTTCCGGGGCCTGACGCCGACCTGGTGGGCGCGGCGATCCGGCCGAGGTTCCCGTGTTTGCTCGGCTGGACGGCGGGCCGAGCGAGGTCGTTTGGCGGCGTGCGTGATTGCGGGGCCAGGGCTCCGGCGACAAGCGTCGCCGGAGCCCCGCGGCCGCTACTTGGTCAGCGCCGCGATGCGGCCGAGGACCTCGTCCTCACCCAGGGCCTGGGTGATCGCGTGCAGGTCCGGGCTGCGCGTCGACCCGGTCAGCGCGATGCGGATGATCTGCGAAGCCTCGCGGATCGAACCCGGGAAGCCCTCGGGGTTCTTCTTGAACTCCTTGGCGTTGCGGGCGAAGCCGTGCTTGGCCGCGACCGTGCGGATCTGGTCGAACCACTCCTGGCCGTCGTCGAGCTGGCGGTAGTCCGCCGCGAAGTCGCGGGCCACCGCCCGGACGACCGCCGGGTCGACGCCCAGGGCCGCGATGCGCTCGTCCTCGGGGCCGGTGACCGCCGCGTGCAGCTGCGGGAAGAAGAAGCCGTAGACCGCGCGGAACTCGCTCCACTTCTTCAGGTCCTTGCGCGGGTTCTCCGCCCCCTCGCGCTCGACCGCCAGCGCGCGCAGCGCGAGGTCCGGCTCCTCGTCCAGGACCCGGCGCAGCTCGGGGTCGAACCGCTCGGCCCAGCCGCGCACGGCCTCGAGGATCTCGGCGCCGGACAGCGTCGCGATGTGGTCGGCCGAAATGTCGTCCAGCTTGACCAGGTCCACCAGCGGGCCCGCCACGCCGCACTCGGCGAGGTTGATCGGCTCGGTCAGCGCCTGCTCCAGCGGCATTTCCGCGAGCCGGCCGTTGACGAGGCCGCGCAGGTAGTACAGCACCGCCTCGGCGGGGTAGCCGGTCTCGATGAAGAAGTCGACCGACGCTTCCGGGTCCTTGCGCTTGGACAGCTTGCGCTTGCTGCCGCCCTCCTGCTTCATCAGCGGCGCGATGTGCGCGTAGGTGATCGGGTCGAAGCCGAGCGCGTCGAACAGCTGCTGGTGCACCGGGACCGACGAGATCCACTCGTCGCCGCGGATCACCAGGTTCACCCGCATGAGGTGGTCGTCGACGGCGTGCGCGAAGTGGTACGTCGGCAGCCGGGGGCTCTGGTCGGAGCTCTTGAGGATGACGACGTCGTTGCGGTTCGCCTCGGCTTCCAGGGGCCCGCGGATGGCGTCGGTGAAGCGGGCGCGGGCACCCGTGTCGTCGGGGGCGCGGAACCGCACGACGTACGGGGCGCCGGCGTCGAGCTTGGCCTGGACGTCGGCCGGGTCGGCGTCGCGCCAGATCGCCCAGCTGCCGTAGTAGCCGGTCGGCAGCTTGGTGGCCTGCTGCCGCTGGGTGATGGCGGCCAGCTCCTCCTTGGTGGCGAAGTCGAGGTAGGCCTTGCCCTGGCGCAGCAGGTCGCGGACGTAGCTGAGGTAGATCCGCTCGCGGGCCGACTGCTGGTACGGGCCGTAGCCGCCGCCGCGGTGGATGTCCTCGTCGGCGGCGAGGTGGAAGTAGGAGAAGCCGCGCTCGAACTGCTCGAGGACGCCCTCGACCTCGCGGGACTGGTCGGTGTCCTCGATGCGCACGAGGTAGCGGCCGCCGGAGCGCCGGGCGACGTCCTGGTCGATCAGGCCGACGTAGACGCCGCCGAGGTGGAGGGAGCCGGTCGGCGACGGGCCCAGGCGCGTGACCAGCGCGCCTTCGGGCAGGTCGCGGGCGGGGTACTGCTGCTCCCAGTGCTCGGGCTCGGGCAGGTCGGCAGGGAAGAGTGCGTCGATGACCGCTCGGTCCAGCATGGGTTGTTCTCCCGCTTCGTGGTGCGCTTGCCTCGGCGAAAATGGCCGGTTTCGCCGACGACGAGCCTAGCCGTGCGGCCTGCCGCCCCACCCGGGCAGGTGGTGCTCGGCAGGCCGTGGTGCTAGCTTGCCGGGAATGCGTGGACGATTTCCTTTCGCCAGAACGCTTTCCGCCTTGACGGCCCTCCTGGTGTTCCCGCTGACCGGGACGGCGCCGGCTTCCGCGGCGCCGGGCCGCGAGTGCGCGAGCCCGTCGATCGACCGGCTGCAGCAGTGGCTGGCCAGCGGCGAAGGGACGACCGTCCCGGCCACCGGGAGCCTGCTCGTGCCCGAGGGGCGCCGGTATGCGGCCAGGGTGACGTTCCTGAACGCCGAGTGGCACGTGGCCGTCGTCTGGCTGGGCAACCGGTTCGAGGCGCAGGCCGACCTGTCCCGGTCGGCGGGATTCCTGCTGACCTACCGCGCGACCGAAGACCTCTACGTCCAGCTGCGCCCGGCGTCGCACTGGAGCGGCGGCGACAAGTGGCTGACGCTCGTGCCGTCGACGGGCGGCCGGCTGGTGACGAAGTTCTTCAGCTTCTCGCCGCGCCGGTGGACGTCGCTGCCGGAGCTGGGGACGCCGTCGTACTCGTTCGCCTCGGCGCTGCGCGAAGCGCGGGGGCTGGTGTTCGTCGGCAAGACGCCCAACGAGCTGGAATTCCGCGGCCTGCGCATCGACGGCTACCGGCCGCCCTGCCTCTGACGGAAATTGTCGGTGCCCCGTGTGACACTGCGGGCGTGATCATCGTCTTCGAGGCCGAGCTGTGGGAATGGGACGCCCGGCGCACCGAGAGCTGGGTCTTCGTCAGCCTGCCCGCCGACGCGTCGGAGGACATCCGCGAGCTCGCCGCCGGGCCGCGGCGCGGGTTCGGTGCGGTGCGCGTCCGGGTGACGATCGGCGCCACGAGCTGGCAGACGTCGATCTTCCCGGACAGTGCGCGCGAGGCCTACGTCCTGCCGGTGAAACGCGCCGTCCGGAACGCCGAAGGCCTCGGCGTGGGGGACACCTGCACCGTCACCGTGGAGCTCGTCGATTTCTGAGCGCGCGATCGGCGCGAAACGCGATCGGCGGCGGAACGGATCTGTCATGATGCGGGCACAGGGCCCCGAACCGCGCAAAGGGAGACACGATGTCCGCCCAGATGGACGAGCTGATCGCCCAGTTCCAGAACTTCCAGAACAAGGTGCGGCAGGCCGAGGCCCGCTTCGCCGGCGTCGGCGACATGCAGGAGCGGATCGCCCGGCTGGAGACCACCGTGACCTCGCCGGACGGCACCGTGACCGTCACCGCGGGCGCCGGCGGGACCATCACCGACCTGCGGCTCACCGCCGGGGCCACCCGCGTCGAGGCCGGGCAGCTGGCCGCGACGATCATGGCCACCATCCGCCGGGCGGCGGCCGGGGCCGCGCAGCAGCAGGCCGGCATCGTGGACGAGACCTTCGGCGACGCGTTCGGCGTCGACGTCTCGGCGCAGGTGCGCGAAGCCCAGGCGGAAGCGTTCGGAACCACGGCGGCCGAACCTGCGTCGGACCCTCAGCCGCGGCAGCCGTCGCGGCCCGTCCGCCGGCCCGTCGCCGGGGACGACGACGACTTCGACCAGGGCCCCATCCTCCGCCGATCCTAGGGAAACCCGCGATGCCAGACGGAATCCAGACGAACATCGGGGCGATCTCCGCCTACGCCAAGCAACTGCCGTTCTACGAGCAGGAAGCGGACAAGTTCGGCGCGAAGATCGACGCCGCCGACGTCACGAACGAAGCTTGGGGACTTGTCGGCCTCTGGGCCAAGCAGGGCTACACCGACCGCCTCGCCGAGCTGCGTTCGCTGCTCACCGACCTCAAGGACGGCGTGGACGGGTTCACCACGAAGCTGACCAAGGCCGCGGAGATGTACCAGGGCGCCGAAGACGCCGGGAAGGTCACCTTCGGCCGGTACGAGGCGGAAATCGACGCGATCGGACAGGGCGAGTGACCGAGCCGAAGAAGAGCATCGCCGACGCGCTGGACGTCGGGGCCTACGACGAGAGCATGGGCGCGAACCTCGACCGCGCGGCCGGGTTCGTGCCGGTGGCCGGCACCGCCTACAAGGCGGGCAAGAAGATCGGCGAGCACGCCCGGCAGGCCGCGGAGGCGGACGGCCCGGGCGAGCTGGCCTCCGCGGGAGCGGCGCTGGTGGGGGACGGCGCGGCGTTCGTCGGGGCCGCGGCCGCCGACATGGTCACCTTCGCGATGGACCCGATCGGGTGGCTGGTCAGCCACGGCCTCAACATGCTGCTCGAACTGGTCCAGCCGCTGCAGGACGCGCTGCACCAGGTCACCGGCGACGGCCCGGCCATCGGCCACGCGTCGGAAAACTTCGTCACGATCGCGCAGGGCTTCGTCGCGCTGGCCGACGACTTCGAGCGCACCGGCGACACCGCGCTGGCCGAGTGGGTGGACGAAGCCGGCAACGCGGCGAAGGAAGCGCTGGGCGACTTCTCCTCCGGCATCCGCGGCATCGGCTCGGCCGCCGGTTCGGTGGCCGAAGTGCTGCAGATGTGGTCGATGGTCATGGTGGTCATCGAAGAGGTGATCAAGGGGATCATCACCGAATTGGTGTCCTGGCTGATCACGCTGTGGCTGCCGGCGCTGGCGGCGTCGGTGATCAGCTTCGGCGGCTCGGTGGCGGCCGCGATGACCGCGTCGATCGCCAAGGCGGCCAGCGTGCTGCAGAAGGTGACGCGCTACCTCGGCAAGTTCGGCAAGCTGCTCGACAAGTTCATGGAGTTCCTGGTCCGGTACTCCGGGAAGCTCGAGGTGTTCGCCCGCAAGCTGCGCATCGGCGTGATGCCGGGCGAGACGAAGTTCGGTTTCGGCGCGGTCGCCCAGGGCTGGCAGCCGAGCAACCGGGCGCTCACGACGATGTTCGGCACCTCGGCCGGGGTCAAGCCGTTCCTGGCCGGCGCGGGTGTGAAGGCCGGCATCGGGGCGGGCAAGGGCGCGTTCGCCGAAGGCAAGGAAGCTGTGTCCGCCGAGGGGGATGAGCCGTGGTTCGACAAGAGCGAGATCGGCGGGGACCGGAGCCCGGAGGAGACGCGCAAGGATCTCGACATTTGAGCGAGCGCATCGACCGCTGGGCCGAGGACACCCGGGTCCGGCCCGGGCACCGCGAGCGCGTCGAGGCGCTGCTGCGGGACCGGTGGCACGAGCCGGTCATCGTGCTGCACCTCGGCGACACCGACGTCGGCTACGACGTCCCCGGCCGCCGCCGGGACGGCACCGTCGTCGGGAAGCGGCTGATCCGGCGGTTCTTCTGGAACATCCTGCGCGGGATCGGTGCCGCGGTGTTCGGCGTCTTCGCCCTGGCGCACGGCGAACGGCCGGGGCTGCCGTTCCAGCGCGTGATCGGCGTCACCGGCCCGGAGAACGCGATGGCGCTCGACCTGGCCGACCGCCTCCGGTCCGTGGGGGGCGCGTGGCTGGCGTGCTCGCCGTCGTGCCTGGCGGTGGTGGACACCGGGGCGACCTCGACCGACCCGGCCGACGCGCCACCGCCGCGGATCGTCTGGGAAGCGCGCAAGCCGCAGGCGCCGGAGCTCAGCTTCCGCAAGAGCACGCTGACCTGGCCGGACGGCTCGATCTTCCGGCTGCCCGTGCAGGGCCGCACCGAGCAGCAGCACCTGCGGAAGTTCGTCGAGTTCCCGGACATCGTCCACTGGAACGGCCGTTAGTCCGCTTCGCTGGTGCAGGCCAGGCGGGCCCAGACGACCTTGCCGTCGTCGTGGTGGCGCACGCCCCAGGCGAGGGTGAGCTCGTCGACCAGCAGCAGGCCCCGGCCCCCGGCGCGGCCGGGAACCCGCAGCCGCGGTTCGCCGGGGCCGGTGTCGGCGACCGCCACGGTGACCACGCACGGGTCGTGCGCGAGGTGCAGCCGCAGCTGGCTCGGCCCGGTGGCGTGGACGTAGGCGTTTTCCAGCAGCTCCCCGATGACGATCACGGCGTCGACCCGATCGGCCTCGGCGAGCGTCGCCAGCCGGCCTCGGCCCACCGGCGCGCAGAGGTCACCGCGGCGGGGTCCGCTCCGGCCACGTCGAGCACCTGCAATCCCGCGCCCCAGTTCACGTGCATTCCTCCTTCTGCGGAGGGCTACCCGTGAATCCGGCGGTTACTCATGCGGGTCGGCTAGGGGTGGCCGATCCGCCAGAGGAAGGCGGCGCGCAGGGCGTCGATGAGGGCTTCGTCGTCGCCTTCGCTGGGGCGCTCGCCCATCGGCAGCCAGAGCCCTTCGTCGGGGATGCCGGCGATGACGCGCGTAAGCGTGACACCCGGATAGCTGAGCGTCTCAGGTCCCCCATCGACATCGGAGACGACGACGCGCCGGGACTCCGCCCGGACGAGCACCTGCCGCTGGTCGTTCATGTCGCGCGTCTTCCCCGGAACCCGAAACCCTTGCCGCCGTCCAGCATAGACACGCAAAGCGGCGAACACCTTCGGGCGAACAGCGGATTCTCGTTCACATCAGCTCAAGAACCGCTGCGCCCCAACATCTCCGCTGGCGGACACGGCGCGCTCCGAGGGGGAGGAGAGCACGCCGCGCCCGTCTTCGAACGGTACGCCGCGGGGCAGAAGGCGGCGGAGGAACCACTCGTACGCCGGAGCGGCCCACGGTGACCGTTTTTGTCGGTGGTGGCCGATACGCTGGACCCGGGGGGCGCCCCCGCGGGCGCGCGCGGGTTGGAGGTTTGCTCGGCGGGCGGTTTGTGTTGTGGGGTAAGGGTTTCCGGCGGGTGGGAGTGTTGGGTCGGGGGTAGTGGCCGGTTTCCGGGCTGGGGTGAGGTTCGGATGTCGGCGAGTGGGGCGGGAATCGGGCTGTAAGCGAGCCGACCGCCGCCAAGCCGGCCGTCGAGCGAGTCGCCGAGTCAGCCGCGGAGGCGCCCGCCGAGCCGGCTGCGAAGCCAACTGCCGGGCGAGCCGCGAGGCCAGCTGCCGAGCCGGCTGCGAAGCAGCCGCAAAACCAGCCGCCAAGCCGCCGCCGAGGCGGCCGCAAGGCAAGGCGCCGCCGAGCGGGCCGCAACGCCGCCGCCGAGCCAGCCGCAAGGCCAGCTGCCGAGCCGGCCGCCAAAGCCAGCCGCAGGGCCGCCGCCGAGCCGGTCGCAAGGCCAGCCGCCGAGGGAGTCGCCCGGCGAGCCGCAAAGCCAGCCGACGGGCGAGCCGCAAAGCCGCCACAAAGCCACCGCAAACCGCCCCACTGTCCGGTTGCTCTGCGCGGCCCACCGCTGGGCGAATTGCCCGGTACCTATCTTTTGTCCCATCCGACGAAAGTCGGTACCGCCCCACCGGCTCACCGCAGCACCCTCGATCCACTGCCGGCCACAACGCCGGCTCGGCCGGTGCCGCCACCCTGGGTGCCGGCTTCGTCCGCGATCGCGAAAGTGAGTTACCGGCATGCGCAGAACGTCCCCGGGACACCACCTCCTCGCCCGCTCCGCCACCGCCCTCGTGGCCGCCGCCGCGGCCATCGGGTTCAGTACCGCCGCGAACACCGCCGGCGCCGAGACCATCGAGGGCTACTCCGCCACCGTGCAGCAGGAAGCCGTCGCCTCCCTCGCCGCCGAGGCCGGGATCAGCGAATCCGCCGCCGTTGCCCTGCTGCGGACCCAAGCGACCAGCGTCGGCACCCTGCAGCGCGTCACCGCTTCCCTCGGGTCCCGCGCCGCCGACGGTTACCTCGACGACGCCGCCCAGCCCGTCGTCAACGTGCTCGACCAAGCTGCCGTCGACCAGGCGAAGCAAGCCGGCGCGCAGGCGAGGCTGGTCAAGCACTCCAGTGCCGCCCTGGCGAGCGCGCAGGACGCCCTGCAGGCGCTGCCCGCGGTGACGCACACCTCCATCGGGCTCGACCCCAAGGCGAACCAGGTCGTGCTGACCGTGGCCGACGCGGCCAAAGGCACCGACGCGCTGCTGAAGGCGGCCGCCTCGCTCGGTGACCGGGTACGCGTGGAGCGGGTCGCCGGGGAGATGCACACTGCGATCTACAACGGCGAAGCCATCACCGGTGGCGGCACCCGCTGCTCGGCGGGCTTCAACACCAACCGCGGCGGGCAGAACTACCTCATCGATGCCGGGCACTGCACCCGCGCCGTCTCGCAGTGGAACGTCGGCCCGTCGCAGGGGGCGAGCTTCCCCACCAACGACTACGGCCTCATCCGCAACACCACCGGCAGCGCACCCGGCGCCGTCACCCTGTGGAACGGTTCGACCCAGCGGATCAGCTCGGCCGGCACCGCGACCGTCGGGCAGCGGATCAGCAAGAGCGGCAGCACCACGCACCTGACCTCGGGCTCGGTGCAGCGGACCAACGTGACGGTGAACTACGCCGAAGGTTCGGTGTACCAGCTGATCCAGACCAATGCGCTGGTCAACCCCGGTGACTCCGGCGGCTGCCTGTTCGCTGGCAGCGTCGGCCTGGGCATCACGTCCGGCAAGGGCAGCGGGACCTCCTACTTCCAGCCGGTCGGCGAGGCGCTGAGCGCGTACGGCGTCACGCTGAACTGAACCGTGACCAGTGGGGGCGCCACATCCGGCGCCCCCACTGCCATCGCGTCAGTCGCGGCGGTGGAAGATGAGCCGGTAGCCGGCCAGGATGATCAGCGCGCCCAGGATGGCCAGGCCCCAGGTGCGCAGGTCGAAGAACGTGCCGAGCTGGGTGTGGAACAGCGTCTTGCCGATCCAGCCGCCGACGAACGCGCCGGCGATGCCGAGCAGGATGGTGATGATGCAGCCGCCCGGGTCCTTGCCCGGCATGAGGGCTTTCGCGATCACCCCGGCGATGAGACCCAGCACGATCCAGGCGATGATGCCCACGGGGTTGTCCTCTCGTCCGCTACCTCTTGACGGCACAGGATGACAGGCAGCGGTCCCGCGAGCGCGCCGAGCCACGCCGACGTGATCCGGATCTCACCCGACGGCGCAACGGCCCGTCCGGGATGTCCCCGGACGGGCCTTTTCCGGCCTGCTCAGCCACCGCCGTAGGTGGCCTGGGTGACGGCGAAGACGTTGCGGTTGCCCGCGCCCTCCTGCAGCGACCACAGCAGGTCGGCGGCGGTGTCGTCCTCCCAGTAGGAAAGGCTCTCGCCGCTGCTGACCCAGGCGAAAGTCTGCGAGGCGGCCGACGGCTTCCAGTAGTAGAGCTGCTTCGAACCGGACGACTGGAACCACCAGCGGCCGTTGTGCGAGGCGACGCCGTTGAGCTTGTACCAGGGCAGCTGCAGCGCCTGGCTCGCCGTCGTCGTCGCGGCGAACGTGCCGCCGGCGGCGAACGGGTAGCGGATCGCCCGCGGCGCCCGGTTCGGGTAGTCGGTGCAGCCGGACGAGCAGGTGTACTCGGTCATCACGATCGACTTGCTGACCCGGTCGAGGGAGATCGACGACCACGCGAGGTTCGTCCCCGACGTCGTCTTCGAGGAGATCGTGCCGACCTGCGGCAGGACGTAGCCGTAGTTGTGGGCGTAGTACGTGCTGCCGGTCTGGTGGCCGATCTGGTCGGCCGTGCCGCCGGTGTTCGTCTTGAGGATCTTGCGCATGTCGAACACGCGCATGCCCTTCCCGGTGTCGGCGACGTAGAGGTAGTCGCCGTACCAGGACATGCCGCCGGCGTGGATCGGGATGTCCTTGAAGTCCGGCGCGTCCGCGGTGCCGGTCGGCTCGACCAGCAGGATCTTGCGGTAAGCGTTCGGGTAGTCGGCGTCCCAGTCGACCAGGGTGATCCGGCTGCGCTGCTGGCCGCCGTCGCAGCCGTCCTTGGTGTACCAGCTGACGGCGACGAGCTGGTGCCCGTCGTAGTTGCCGCCGTTGGCCGTCCCGACGGCGTCGCGGCTGGTGGTGATGCCCTGCGGGTAGTTCGTGCAGTCGGAGTTGTCGCCGCTGTCGAACCGGAACCCGGTCTCGAGCCCGGCGACGGAGAACGACGACGGAAGCGCCGTGCGGTCGTGGTTCGCGTTGTCCATCACGGTGTGGACGGCCGCGGTGCCGAGCTTCGACACCAGGGCGCCGTTCACGGCGTCGAACTGGTTGTAGTTGGCGGTCAGGGTGTACTGGTCGGCGGGCAAGGTCGACGGCGCGGCCGCGGCGGCGGAGGCCGGCGCGGCCGCGAGGCCCGCCAGCACCCATCGCAAAAGAACACAACTCA
>NZ_JBSFNC010000134.1:0-25335 GCF_053586895.1 Amycolatopsis sp. NPDC003731
GGTGTGTCAAGGCGGGAAAGCGTGCCTTGACACACCCGGTCGCCGACTGAAGGGATGGCTGGGATGAGGGGCGGGGGAGGTCTGGTGACGTCGCTGGCCGGGTTGCGTTGCCGGCCGGCGGTTCGCGTGTGGTGATGCTGTTGGTCGGCTCGCGCTGCCGGCTGTCGGTCGTCGGCTGCTGAACCGCGGGTCGGCGCCAGAGGCGTTGCTTGCCTGCGCCGCTCCGGTTGCGTGCCCGCGCGGCTTCGGCGGAAGTGAGCCGCCTCGCCGGCCGAGGGTCGCAAGCCACCCGCCTGCGCCGCTCCGGTTGCGCGCCTGCGCGGCGAGCAAGCCGCCCGCGCGGCTTCGGCGGAGCGAGCCGCCTCGCCCGCCCAGCGTCGCAAGCCACCCACCCGCGCCGCCCGGGCAGCTCCACCGCCGCGAACCGGATCGGCCCCGCGCAGCCGGCAGCGCCACACCCACCGGCGCCCCGCACCAAGGCAGCCACCACCCGGCCCGCCCGCCGAAGCCGACCCGGGGAATCTCTCGCTGCCCAGCGGCGTTACCCACCAAGCCGCGGCTGCGGTGATCCCGCCGCAGGAATGCCTCCGCCCCAACGCCCGCGCGAATGATCGCCCCCGCGACCCGAGGCGTGGGAATGTCCCGCAGCCCGGGGGCGTTGAGAGGTACGCTGGAGGTTCGTCGACCTACAGACCCCCCGCCGCGCTCCTCCCGGACCCGGGCGGGTATCTTTGGAGACCGTGCCCGGCATGCGTCGGGCCGCTCCGCGTGCCGTGCGCATGGGCGGGGTGCTCAGGCACCCGGTCACCGGCTTCGGCAGGTCGGGGTTCCGACGGAAATCCCTCCGGGAAGTTACCGGTCGCGAGACCGTGACGCGGGCCGACACGCCCGACCGCGGGGGCCGGTGAAGACACGAAGAAGCAGATCACGACAGGAAGCTGGTCCATTGCCCACGATCCAGCAGCTGGTCCGCAAGGGCCGCCAGGACAAGGCTGCCAAGCAGAAGACGGCGGCC
Organism: Amycolatopsis sp. NPDC003731; assembly: GCF_053586895.1. Lineage (NCBI taxonomy): Bacteria > Bacillati > Actinomycetota > Actinomycetes > Pseudonocardiales > Pseudonocardiaceae > Amycolatopsis > Amycolatopsis sp. NPDC003731. The sequence continues at coordinate 1,016 of NZ_JBSFNC010000134.1, forward strand.
CTCAAGGGGAGCCCGCAGCGGCGTGGCGTGTGCACCCGCGTGTACACCACGACCCCCAAGAAGCCGAACTCGGCGCTGCGCAAGGTCGCGCGTGTGAAGCTGACCAGCGGCATCGAGGTCACCGCCTACATCCCCGGTGAGGGCCACAACCTGCAGGAGCACTCGATGGTGCTCGTGCGCGGTGGTCGTGTGAAGGACCTTCCGGGTGTCCGTTACAAGATCATCCGCGGTTCGCTCGACACCCAGGGTGTCAAGAACCGCAAGCAGGCGCGCAGCCGGTACGGCGCGAAGAAGGAGAAGAGCTAATGCCCCGCAAGGGTCCGGCCCCGAAGCGGCCGCTGATCTCCGACCCCGTCTACGCCTCCCCGCTGGTCACCCAGCTGGTGAACAAGGTGCTGAAGGACGGGAAGCGGTCCCTGGCCGAGCGCATCGTGTACGGCGCGCTCGAAGGCGCTCGCGAGAAGACGGGCACCGACCCGGTCGTCACGCTGAAGCGCGCCCTCGACAACGTGAAGCCCACCATCGAGGTGAAGAGCCGCCGCGTCGGTGGTGCCACCTACCAGGTGCCGATCGAGGTCAAGCCGGGCCGCTCCACCACGCTGGCCCTGCGCTGGCTGGTCTCCTTCTCGCAGGCCCGCCGCGAGAAGACGATGATCGAGCGCCTGCAGAACGAACTGCTGGACGCTTCCAACGGCCTCGGTGCCTCCGTGAAGCGTCGCGAAGACACGCACAAGATGGCCGAGTCCAACCGGGCCTTCGCGCACTACCGCTGGTGATGACCGCCCGGCTGTCGACCAAGCCATGCCGGGCCCCAAGCTTGAGAACAGGGGAACACTCTCGTGGCACGTGAAGTGCTGACCGACCTGAACAAGGTCCGCAACATCGGCATCATGGCCCACATCGACGCCGGCAAGACGACGACCACCGAGCGGATCCTGTTCTACACCGGGGTCAACTACAAGATCGGTGAAGTCCACGACGGCGCCGCCACCATGGACTGGATGGAGGAGGAGCAGAAGCGGGGTATCACCATCACCTCGGCTGCCACCACCACCTTCTGGGACGACCACCAGATCAACCTGATCGACACCCCCGGGCACGTCGACTTCACCGTCGAGGTGGAGCGCAACCTGCGGGTGCTCGACGGCGCGGTCGCCGTCTTCGACGGCAAGGAAGGTGTCGAGCCGCAGTCCGAGCAGGTCTGGCGGCAGGCGGACAAGTACGACGTCCCGCGCATCTGCTTCGTCAACAAGATGGACAAGCTGGGTGCGGACTACTACTACACCCTGCGCACCATCGAGGAGCGCCTCGGCGTCAAGCCGCTGGCGATCCAGCTGCCCATCGGCGCCGAGAACGACTTCGAAGGCGTCGTCGACCTGGTCCGCATGAAGGCCCTGGTCTGGCGCGGCGAGGTGCAGAAGGGCGAGGACTACACCGTCGAGGAGATCCCGGCCGACCTGGCCGACCGGGCCGCGGAGTACCGCGAGAAGCTGGTCGAGACCGTCGCCGAGACCGACGACGCCCTGATGGAGAAGTTCCTCGAGGGCGAGGAGCTGACCGAGGCGGAGATCAAGGCGGGCATCCGCAAGATCGTCATCACCCGCTCGGCGTTCCCGGTCCTGGCCGGCTCCGCGTTCAAGAACAAGGGCGTGCAGCCCATGCTCGACGCGGTGATCGACTACCTGCCGTCGCCGCTGGACGTCCCGGCCGTCGAGGGCCTGCTCCCCGACGGTGAGACCCCGGCGACCCGCAAGGCGTCGGTCGACGAGCCGTTCGCCGCGCTCGCGTTCAAGATCGCCGCGCACCCGTTCTTCGGCAAGCTGACCTACATCCGGGTGTACTCGGGCAAGGTCGCTTCCGGCGCGCAGGTCATCAACGCGACCAAGGAGCGCAAGGAGCGCATCGGGAAGATCTTCCAGATGCACTCCAACAAGGAGAACCCGGTCGACGACGCCCAGGTCGGCCACATCTACGCGGTCATCGGGCTGAAGGACACCACCACGGGTGACACCCTGGCGGACCCGCAGAACCCGATCGTGCTGGAGTCGATGACGTTCCCCGAGCCGGTCATCCGGGTCGCGATCGAACCGAAGACGAAGGCCGACCAGGAGAAGCTGTCCCTGGCGATCCAGAAGCTGGCCGAAGAGGACCCGACGTTCCAGGTCAAGCTGGACGAGGACACCGGCCAGACGATCATCGCCGGCATGGGCGAGCTGCACCTCGAGGTGCTGGTGAACCGGATGAAGTCCGACTACAAGGTCGAGGCGAACATCGGCAAGCCGCAGGTCGCCTACCGCGAGACGATCAAGAAGACGGTCGACAAGCTCGACTACGTCCACAAGAAGCAGACCGGTGGTTCCGGCCAGTTCGCGAAGGTCATCGTGAAGCTGGAGCCGCTCGAGCGCACCGACGGCGCGCTCTACGAGTTCGACAACAAGGTGACCGGTGGTCGCGTGCCGCGGGAGTACATCCCGTCGGTGGACGCGGGCGCGCAGGACGCGATGCAGTACGGCGTCCTGGCCGGCTACCCGCTCGTCGGGTTGAAGTTCACCCTGTTGGATGGTGCGTACCACGAGGTCGACTCTTCGGAGATGGCGTTCAAGATCGCCGGTTCCATGGCGATGAAGGAAGCCGCGAAGAAGGCCGGCCCGGTGATCCTGGAGCCGATGATGGCGGTCGAGGTGACCACGCCCGAGGACTACATGGGCGACGTCATCGGTGACCTCAACTCCCGCCGTGGTCAGATCCAGGCCATGGAGGAGCGGTCCGGTACCCGTGTCGTGAAGGCACTGGTCCCGCTGTCGGAGATGTTCGGCTACGTCGGCGACCTGCGGTCCCGCACCCAGGGCCGGGCGAACTACTCCATGGTGTTCGACTCCTACGCCGAGGTTCCCGCGAACGTCGCGAAGGAAATCATCGCGAAGGCGACGGGGGAGTAGTTCCCCCAGCGCTCGCGGGCATTAAGGGACTCTCCTGAACGTCCGCAGCACCGACGAAGGAACAATCACGGGGCGGCAGCCACGCCGCCCCGTGAGCACAAAGCGAAATCAGTCCAGGAGGACATTCCAGTGGCGAAGGCGAAATTCGAGCGGACCAAGCCGCACGTCAACATCGGCACCATCGGTCACGTTGACCACGGCAAGACGACTCTGACCGCGGCCATCACCAAGGTGCTGCACGACAAGTACCCGGAGCTGAACGAGTCGCGGGCGTTCGACCAGATCGACAACGCGCCGGAAGAGAAGCAGCGCGGCATCACGATCAACATCTCGCACGTCGAGTACCAGACCGAGAAGCGTCACTACGCGCACGTGGACGCCCCCGGTCACGCGGACTACATCAAGAACATGATCACCGGTGCCGCCCAGATGGACGGCGCGATCCTGGTCGTGGCCGCCACCGACGGCCCGATGCCGCAGACCCGTGAGCACGTGCTGCTCGCCCGCCAGGTCGGCGTGCCCTACATCGTGGTCGCGCTGAACAAGGCCGACATGGTCGACGACGAGGAGATCCTCGAGCTCGTCGAGCTGGAGGTCCGCGAGCTGCTGTCCTCGCAGGAGTTCCCGGGCGACGACGCGCCGGTCGTGCGCGTTTCCGGCCTGAAGGCCCTCGAGGGCGACGAGAAGTGGTCCGAGGCCGTTCTCGAGCTGATGACCGCCGTCGACGACAACGTGCCGGACCCGGTGCGTGAGCTCGACAAGCCGTTCCTGATGCCGATCGAGGACGTCTTCACCATCACCGGTCGTGGCACCGTGGTGACCGGTCGCGTCGAGCGCGGCCAGATCAACGTCAACGAAGAGGTCGAGATCGTGGGTATCCGCGAGAAGTCGACCAAGACCACCGTCACCGGTGTCGAGATGTTCCGCAAGCTGCTCGACTCGGGCCAGGCGGGCGACAACGTCGGCCTGCTGGTCCGCGGTATCAAGCGCGAGGACGTCGAGCGCGGCCAGGTCGTCGTGAAGCCGGGCACCACCACCCCGCACACCGACTTCGAGGGCCGGGTCTACATCCTGTCGAAGGACGAGGGTGGTCGTCACACCCCGTTCTTCAACAACTACCGCCCGCAGTTCTACTTCCGCACCACCGACGTGACCGGCGTCGTGACCCTCCCCGAGGGCACCGAGATGGTCATGCCGGGCGACAACACCGACATCTCGGTCCAGCTGATCCAGCCGGTCGCGATGGACGAGGGTCTGCGCTTCGCCATCCGCGAGGGTGGCCGGACCGTCGGCGCGGGCCAGGTTACCAAGATCAACAAGTGACGTAGGCGCCCTGCGCCCGGGTAATACACCCCCGGGTGCAGGGCGTCAACTCACGTGTGCGACACTATTTTGGTTGCTCGTCCTGGGGCGGCCGATCCTCATCGAGGGTCCGGCCGCCTCGGTGCGAGTGGCCACGGTCCGCGGAGCTCTTTCCTTCGGGTGAGGCGAGCGGGCAAGGGCAGTGAGACGGTCCAGCCGGCTCATAGCCTCCTCACGTTGAGGAAGACCAGGCAAGACGACGATCCCGCGGGATCCGTCTGTGCGTCGGGCGCGACACGCCCGACCGCGTGGACCGGGGACAGGGCCGTTGAACTGCGGAAACCCAGCAAGGGTGGGGACACCCGGCGGGGTTTTGTGAGATAGCGGCACGAGACGACAAGGAACGAGCAGCCACCATGGCGGGACAGAAGATCCGCATCCGGCTCAAGGCCTACGACCACGAGGCGATCGACACCTCGGCGCGCAAGATCGTGGAGACGGTCACGCGCACCGGCGCCCGGGTTGTCGGGCCGGTGCCGCTGCCCACCGAGAAGAACGTTTACTGCGTCATCCGCTCGCCGCACAAGTACAAGGACTCGCGCGAGCACTTCGAGATGCGCACGCACAAGCGTCTGATCGACATCCTCGACCCGACGCCGAAGACGGTCGACGCGCTCATGCGCATCGACCTGCCGGCGAGCGTCGACGTCAACATCCAGTAAGCGTTGGGCGAGCGGCGGAGATAAGAGACTCATGTCTGACAGGCAGATGAAGGGCATCCTGGGCACCAAGCTCGGCATGACCCAGGTCTTCGACGAGCAGAACCGGGTTGTCCCGGTCACCGTCGTCAAGGCCGGTCCGAACGTGGTCACCCAGGTTCGGACCCAGGACAAGGACGGCTACGCGGCCGTGCAGCTGGCGTTCGGCGCGGTCGACCCGCGCAAGGTGAACAAGCCGCGCACCGGCCACTTCGACAAGGCGGGCGTGACCCCGCGCCGGTTCCTCGCCGAGCTGCGCACCACCGACGCCGAGACCTACGAGGTCGGCCAGGAGATCACCGCCGAGGTGTTCGCCGCCGGCGTCGAGGTCGACGTGACCGGGACCAGCAAGGGCAAGGGCTACGCGGGTGTCATGAAGCGCCACGGTTTCAAGGGCCAGGGCGCGAGCCACGGTGCCCAGGCCGTGCACCGCAAGCCGGGTTCGATCGGTGGCTGCGCCACCCCCGGCCGCGTCTTCAAGGGCCTGCGCATGGCGGGCCGGATGGGCAACGACCGGGTCACCACGCAGAACCTGACCGTGCACGCCGTGCGTGCCGAGGACGGCCTGCTGCTGATCAAGGGCGCCGTGCCCGGTCCCAAGGGCGGCCTGCTGTTCGTGCGCAGCGCCGCGAAGGGTGGTAACTCCGAATGACAAGCGTCGAGCTGAAGACCCCGGCCGGTAAAGCCGACGGCACGGTCGATCTCCCCGCGGAGATCTTCGACGTGCAGGCCAATGTCGCGCTGATGCACCAGGTCGTGGTGGCCCAGCAGGCCGCCGCGCGCCAGGGCACGCACGACACGAAGACCCGTGGTGAGGTTCGCGGTGGCGGCAAGAAGCCGTACCGCCAGAAGGGCACCGGCCGTGCCCGCCAGGGTTCGACCCGCGCGCCGCAGTTCGCCGGCGGTGGCGTCGTGCACGGCCCCACGCCGCGCGACTACACCCAGCGCACCCCGAAGAAGATGAAGGCCGCCGCCCTGCGTGGCGCCCTCTCCGACCGGGCCCGCGCCGGCCAGCTGCACGTCGTCACCGAGCTGGTGACCGGCGAGAAGCCGTCGACCAAGGCCGCCAAGACCGTCCTCGCCGCCGTCACGGCCGCGAAGCGCGTGCTCGTGGTGCTGGACCGGGCCGACGAGCTGAGCTGGGTTTCCCTGCGGAACCTGCCCGAGGTGCACCTCCTCTGGGCCGACCAGCTCAACACCTACGACGTGCTGGTCAACGACGACGTCGTGTTCACCAAGGCCGCGTACGACGCGTTCGTCGCCGGCCCCGTCCGCGGTAAGACCGTCAAGGCTTCCGCGCGGTCGGGCGAGGTCACGGAAGGGAGTGACGAGAAGTGAGTTCGGTCGCCATTCCGGACCCCCGCGACATCCTGCTCGCGCCGGTCATCTCCGAGAAGTCCTACGGGCTGCTCGAGGACCACAAGTACACGTTCATCGTCCGCCCGGACGCCAACAAGACCCAGATCAAGATCGCGGTCGAGAAGGTGTTCGGCGTCAAGGTGGTCAGCGTCAACACGGCCAACCGCCAGGGCAAGCGGAAGCGGACGCGCGCCGGCTTCGGCAAGCGCAAGGACACCAAGCGCGCCATCGTGACTCTTTCGCCCGAGAGCAAGGCGATCGAGATCTTCGGCGGACCCACCGCGTAAAGGACTGAGCTGACAATGGGCATCCGCAAGTACAAGCCGACGACCCCGGGTCGTCGCGGTTCGAGCGTCTCGGACTTCGCCGAGATCACCCGCTCCACCCCGGAGAAGTCGCTGCTTCGTCCGCTGAGCGGTTCGGGCGGTCGCAACTCGTCCGGCAAGATCACCACCCGGCACAAGGGTGGCGGCCACAAGCGCGCCTACCGCGTCATCGACTTCCGTCGCAATGACAAGGACGGCATCCCCGCCAAGGTCGCGCACATCGAGTACGACCCCAACCGGTCCGCTCGCATCGCGCTGCTGCACTACGCCGACGGCGAGAAGCGCTACATCATCGCGCCGGAGAAGCTGAAGCAGGGCGACACCGTCGAGAACGGCCCCCGGGCCGACATCAAGCCGGGCAACAACCTGCCGCTGCGCAACATCCCGGTCGGCACCGTGATCCACGCGATCGAGCTCCGCCCCGGCGGCGGCGCGAAGATGGCGCGGTCCGCGGGCGCGAAGGTGCAGCTCGTCGCCAAGGACGGTCCGTACGCCCAGCTGCGTCTCCCCTCGGGCGAGATCCGCAACGTGGACGTGCGCAACCGCGCCACGGTCGGCGAGGTCGGCAACTCCGAGCACGCCAACATCAACTGGGGCAAGGCCGGCCGCAACCGCTGGCGCGGCAAGCGCCCCACCGTCCGCGGTGTCGTCATGAACCCGGTCGACCACCCGCACGGTGGTGGTGAGGGCAAGACCTCCGGTGGTCGCCACCCGGTCAACCCGAACGGTAAGCCCGAGGGCCGCACGCGTCGCCGCAAGGCGTCCGACGCCCTCATCGTCCGCCGCCGGCGTACCGGCAAGAAGCGCTGAGCAGGGAGGTAGAAGCACATGCCACGCAGCCTTAAGAAGGGCCCGTTCGTGGACGACCACCTGCTCAAGAAGGTGGACGCGCTGAACGAATCGGGCAAGAAGACGGTCATCAAGACCTGGTCGCGCCGCTCGACGATCATCCCGGACTTCCTGGGACACACGATCGCGGTGCACGACGGCCGCAAGCACGTCCCGGTGTTCGTCACCGAGGCGATGGTGGGTCACAAGCTGGGGGAATTCGCCCCGACGCGGACCTTCAAGGGCCACATCAAGGACGACCGCAAGTCGCGCCGCCGCTGAGCGGGCACGAGAACAGACAAGGGAAGTAGCGATGAACGCCCAGAACGACGCGACGACCGAGGCTCTGCCTACGGCGTACGCGCGGGCTCGCTTCGTCCGGGACTCGCCGACCAAGGTGCGCCGGGTGATCGAGCTCATCAAGGGACGTAGCGCCGCCGACGCCTTGGCCGTGCTCCGGTTCGCCCCGCAGGCGGCCAGCGAGCCGGTCGCGAAGGTGCTCGCCAGCGCCGTGGCCAACGCCGAGAACAACCTTCAGCTGGACCCGGAGACGCTCTGGGTCAAGAACGCGTACGCCGACGAGGGCCCCACCCTCAAGCGCATCCGCCCGCGGGCCCAGGGCCGCGCGTACCGGATCCGCAAGCGGACCAGCCACATCACCGTCGAGGTGGAGTCGCGTCCGGCCGTCGCGCAGAAGGCTCAGAGCAAGAAGAAGGCAGGTGGCCGGTAGTGGGCCAGAAGATCAACCCGCACGGTTTCCGCCTGGGTATCACCACGGACTGGAAGTCGCGCTGGTACGCCGACAAGCAGTACGCCGAGTACGTGGCCGAGGACGTCAAGATCCGCAAGCTCCTTGCCACCGGCATGGAGCGCGCGGGCATCTCCAAGGTCGAGATCGAGCGCACCCGTGACCGCGTCCGCGTGGACATCCACACCGCCCGGCCGGGCATCGTCATCGGCCGCCGCGGCGCGGAGGCCGACCGGATCCGCGGCGCGCTGGAGAAGCTGACCAAGAAGCAGGTCCAGCTGAACATCCTCGAGGTCAAGAACCCCGAGGCCGACGCCCAGCTGGTCGCCCAGGCGGTCGCGGAGCAGCTCTCCAACCGCGTGGCGTTCCGCCGCGCGATGCGGAAGGCGATCCAGACCTCCATGCGCTCGCCGCAGGTCAAGGGCATCCGCGTGCAGTGCGGCGGTCGTCTCGGCGGTGCCGAGATGTCCCGCTCCGAGCACTACCGCGACGGCCGTGTCCCGCTGCACACGCTGCGCGCCGACATCGACTACGGCTTCTTCGAGGCCAAGACGACGTTCGGTCGCATCGGCGTCAAGGTGTGGATCTACAAGGGTGAGCTCGTCGGTGGCCTGAAGGCCCGCGAAGCCCGCGACGCCGCCGAGCGCGCGCCGCGTCGCGACCGCGACCGCAGCGACCGGCCGTCCCGCCCGCGTCGTTCCGGCGCGTCGGGCACGACCGCCACCTCGACCGAAGCCGGTCGCGCCGCCGCTGCCGCCACCACTGAGGCGGCCCCGGCCACCGAGACCGCAGAAAAGACGGAGGGCTGAGACGTGCTCATCCCGCGCAGGGTCAAGCACCGGAAGCAGCACTCCCCGAAGCGCCACGGCGCCGCCAAGGGTGGCACGAAGGTCAGCTTCGGCGAGTACGGCATCCAGGCGCTTGAGCACAGCTACGTGACGAACCGGCAGATCGAGTCCGCTCGTATCGCCATGACCCGTCACATCAAGCGTGGTGGCAAGGTGTGGACGACCATCTACCCGGACCGCCCGCTGACCAAGAAGCCGGCCGAGACCCGGATGGGTTCCGGTAAGGGTTCGCCCGAGTGGTGGATCGCCAACGTGAAGCCGGGTCGCGTGATGTTCGAGATCTCGTTCCCGAACGAGGAGACGGCTCGCGAGGCGCTGCGCCGCGCGATCCACAAGCTGCCCATGAAGTGCCGCATCGTGACCCGTGAAGGTGGTGAGTTCTGATGGCTAACGCAGGTGCCGCTCAGGCATCGGAGCTGCGTGAGCTCACCGCGGAAGAGCTCGTCCTGCGTCTGAAGGAGTACAAGGAGGAGCTCTTCAACCTCCGCTTCCAGATGGCGACCGGGCAGCTCGACAACAACCGCCGTCTGCGCACCGTCCGCACGGACATCGCGCGGATCTACACGGTCATGCGCGAGCGCGAACTCGGCCTGTCCGTTGCCCCCGACGCCGAGAGTGAAGGTGCCGCATGAGCGAGCCCACCACCGAGACGCCGGCCCGGAACGACCGCAAGGTCCGCGAGGGCTACGTCGTCTCGGACAAGATGAACAAGACGATCGTGGTCGAGCTCGAGGACCGCAAGAAGCACCCCCGTTACTCGAAGGTCGTCCGCACCACCTCCAAGGTGAAGGTGCACGACGAGAACAACGAGGCGGGCGTGGGCGACCGGGTCACCCTGATGGAGACCCGCCCGCTGTCGGCATCGAAGCGGTGGCGCCTGGTGCAGATCGTGGAGAAGGCCAAGTAAGCAGGGCTCTTTAAGAGTTCTTAGTTCCGCAAGGCTCGCTCGTCCGGGCGAGAACCGGCGCGACATACAGGAGTAGACGTGATCCAGCAGGAGTCGCGGCTTCGGGTAGCCGACAACACGGGTGCGAAGGAAATCCTCTGCATCCGCGTTCTCGGTGGCTCCGGGCGGCGCTACGCCGGCATCGGCGACATCATCGTCGCCACCGTGAAGGACGCCATCCCGGCCGCCGGGGTGAAGAAGGGCGACGTCGTCAAGGCCGTCATCGTCCGCACGGTCAAGGAGCGCCGTCGTCCGGACGGTTCCTACATCCGGTTCGACGAGAACGCCGCCGTGCTCATCAAGAACGACAACGAGCCCCGCGGCACCCGCATCTTCGGCCCGGTGGGCCGCGAGCTGCGCGACCGAAAGTTCATGAAGATCATTTCGCTCGCGCCGGAGGTGCTGTGATGAAGGTGAAGAAGGGCGACACGGTCGTCGTCATCGCCGGCAAGGACAAGGGCGCCAAGGGCAAGGTCATCCAGGCTTACCCCGAGCGCGAGCGCGTGCTGGTCGAAGGCGTGAACCGGATCAAGAAGCACACGCGGATCAGCCAGACCCAGCGCGGCGCGCAGTCCGGCGGCATCGTCACGCAGGAGGCGCCCATCCACGTCTCGAACGTGATGGTCGTCGACTCGGACGGCAAGCCGGCCCGGGTGGGTTACCGCATCGGCGAGGACGGCAAGAAGGTCCGGATCTCGCGCCGGAACGGTAAGGACATCTGATGACCACCGCTGAGAAGACCTCTCCGCGCCTCAAGGTGCGGTACCGCGAGGAAATCAAGGGCCAGCTGCAGGCCGAGTTCTCCTTCGCCAACGTCCACCAGATCCCGGGCGTGACGAAGGTCGTCGTGAACATGGGCGTCGGCGACGCCGCCCGCGACAGCAAGCTGATCGAGGGCGCGGTCAAGGACCTCGCCCTGATCACCGGCCAGAAGCCGGAGGTCCGGAAGGCCCGCAAGTCCATCGCGCAGTTCAAGCTGCGCGAGGGCCAGCCGATCGGCGCGCGCGTCACGCTGCGCGGCGACCGGATGTGGGAGTTCCTCGACCGGCTGCTGACCATCGCGCTGCCGCGTATCCGCGACTTCCGCGGGCTTTCGCCGAAGCAGTTCGACGGCCACGGCAACTACACGTTCGGTCTCAACGAGCAGTCGATGTTCCACGAGATCGACCCCGACTCCATCGACCGCCCGCGCGGCATGGACGTCACCGTCGTCACGACCGCCACGAACGACGACGAGGGCCGGGCGCTGCTGCGCAAGCTCGGCTTCCCGTTCAAGGAGAACTGAGCCGATGGCCAAGAAAGCACTGGTCCACAAGGCCGCGAAGAAGCCGAAGTTCGCCGTGCGCGCCTACACCCGCTGCCAGCGGTGCGGCCGCCCGCACGCCGTGTTCCGCAAGTTCGGGCTCTGCCGGATCTGCCTTCGCGAGATGGCGCACGCGGGCGAGCTGCCCGGCGTCCGCAAGTCCAGCTGGTAAGAGCTTCTATTTAACTCCACTTCGCCACAGGCCCCGTCCCGCTCCGGCGGGCGGGGAACCAGGCGAGAAAGGTTGACAGGTCACCATGACGATGACCGACCCCATCGCAGACTTCTTGACGCGTCTGCGCAACGCGAACTCGGCGTACCACGACGAGGTCAAGCTCCCGCACTCGAAGCTCAAGGCGAACATCGCCGAGATCCTCAAGCGCGAGGGCTACATCGCGGGTTACCACGACGAGCCGGGCGAGAAGCACAAGAACCTCGTCGTCGAGCTCAAGTACGGCCCCAACCGTGAGCGGAGCATCGCCGGCCTGCGGCGTGTCTCCAAGCCCGGTCTGCGGGTCTACGCAAAGTCCACCGAACTGCCGTCGGTCCTCGGCGGCCTGGGCATCGCGATCATTTCGACGTCCGGTGGCCTGCAGACGGACCGGCAGGCCAAGCGCAACAGCGTGGGCGGCGAAGTCCTCGCCTACGTCTGGTAAGGGAAGGGGAACAGGCATGTCACGCATCGGAAAGCTGCCGGTCGCCGTCCCTTCCGGGGTCGAGGTGACCATCGACGGTCAGCTGATCAAGGTCAAGGGGCCCAAGGGCACCCTCGAGCACACCGTCGCCGAGCCGATCACCGTCGAGCGCGACGAAGACGGCACGCTGCTGGTGAAGCGCCCGGACGACGAGCGCACCTCCAAGGCGCTGCACGGGCTCACCCGCACGCTGGTGAACAACCTCGTCGTCGGCGTCACCGCCGGCTACGAGAAGAAGATGGAAATCCACGGCGTGGGTTACCGCGTGCAGGCCAAGGGCTCGGACCTCGAGTTCGCCCTCGGCTACTCGCACCCGGTCAAGATCGAGGCCCCGGAGGGCATCACCTTCAAGGTGGAGACCCCGACCCGGTTCTCGGTCTCGGGCATCGACAAGCAGAAGGTCGGCCAGATCTCGGCCGTCATCCGCAAGCTGCGTCGCCCGGACCCGTACAAGGGCAAGGGCCTGCGCTACGAGGGTGAGAAGATCCGCCGCAAGGTCGGAAAGACGGGTAAGTGATCATGAGCGACACGACTACGAAGCGCAAGCCGGTGGGCAAGGACATCTCGACCCGCCGCCGCGTCGCGAAGGCCCGTCGGCACTTCCGGCTCCGCAAGAAGGTCTCGGGCACCGAGCAGCGTCCGCGCCTGGTCGTCAAGCGGTCCTCGCGGCACATCGCCGTGCAGGTGATCGACGACCTCGCCGGCCACACGCTGGTGTCGGCGTCCACCCTCGAGGCGGACGTCCGGGCGGTCGACGGCGACAAGAAGGCCAAGGCCGCCAAGGTCGGGGCCCTCGTCGCCGAGCGGGCCAAGAACGCCGGGATCTCGGCTGTGGTGTTCGACCGTGGGGGCAACGCCTACCACGGCCGCATCGCCGCGCTCGCCGACGCCGCCCGTGAGGCGGGGTTGGAGTTCTGACGATGCAGAAGCTTGTTAACGGAAGGAAAGCCTGATGCCGGGACGTACACGGCAATTCGGCGGCGGCCAGGGTGGACCCGGCGGGCAGGGCGGCAACGACCGCGGTGACCGTCGCGACCGCCGCGACCGGCGCGACAGCGGCCGTGGCGGGGCGGCCCAGGACAAGACCCCGCACCTCGAGAAGGTCGTGACGATCAACCGCGTCGCCAAGGTCGTCAAGGGTGGTCGTCGCTTCAGCTTCACCGCCCTGGTGGTCGTCGGCGACGGCGACGGTCAGGTCGGCGTCGGCTACGGCAAGGCCAAGGAAGTTCCCGCGGCCATCGCCAAGGGCGTCGAGGAAGCGAAGAAGAACTTCTTCCGCGTTCCCCGCGTCGGTGGCACCATTCCGCACCCGATCCAGGGTGAGGAAGCCGCCGGTGTGGTGCTGCTCCGCCCGGCTTCCGCCGGTACCGGCGTCATCGCCGGTGGCCCGGTGCGCGCCGTGCTGGAGTGCGCGGGTGTCCACGACGTGCTGTCGAAGTCGCTCGGCTCCGACAACGCGATCAACATCGTGCACGCGACCGTGGCGGCCCTGAAGGGCCTGCAGCGTCCCGAAGAGGTCGCGGCCCGCCGCGGTCTCCCGCTCGAGGACGTCGCGCCGGCCCGGATGCTGCGCCAGCGCGCGGGCCAGGGGGTCTGACATGGCTCAGCTCAAGGTCACCCAGGTCAAGAGCAAGATCGGCACGAAGCACGCTCACCGCGAGTCGCTGCGCACCCTCGGGCTGCGCAAGATCCGCCAGAGCGTCGTGCGTGAAGACACCCCCCAGGTGCGCGGCCTGATCCACACCGTCCGCCACCTGGTGGAGGTCGAGGAGGTCAAGGCATGACGGCCATCAAGATCCACCACCTGCGTCCGGCTCCGGGCGCCAAGCGCGACAAGATCCGCGTGGGCCGTGGTGAGGGTTCGAAGGGCAAGACGGCCGGTCGCGGTACGAAGGGCACCAAGGCCCGGAAGAACGTGCCGGCCCGGTTCGAGGGTGGGCAGATGCCCATCCAGATGCGGCTCCCGAAGCTCCGCGGCTTCAAGAACCGCTTCCGCACCGAGTACCAGCCGGTGAACGTGGGCGACATCGCCCGCGTCTTCCCGGACGGCGGCACCATCGGCGCCGACGAGCTGGTCAAGGGCGGTCTGGTCCGCAAGGGCAAGCTGGTGAAGGTCCTCGGCAACGGCGACGTGAACGGCGTCAAGCTGAACGTCACCGCCGACGCGTTCTCCGGCTCCGCCAAGGAGAAGCTCGAAGCGGCCGGTGGCTCCGCCACCACCAACTGAGGCAGCCGACGGCTGAACAAGCCTCACTGAGGTTGCTCGTCCGAAGGCCCGTCCGGCTCACGCCGGGCGGGCCTTCGGCGTTCCCGGACTTCCTTGCCGGAAGCCGGATCCGGGCGGAGGATCACAGGGGTGGACAGACCCGCACAAGACCCCCCACCCCCGGCTGGCGCGGCGGATTCACCGCTGAGCTTCCCGGTCGAGGCGCCCAAGCTCGCAGGGGTCGAGCCGGGAGCCGGAGCACCGGCAGGCGCCCCGGGGGAGGCGGCAGTGCCAAGCCAGGACGACCCCCTGGCATCCCCGTCGGAGGCGGCGGCCGCACCGCCGAGGCAGGGCGATCCGCTGACCTTCCCCGCGGCGGCCGCACCGCCGAGGCAGGGCGACCCGCTGACCTTCCCCACGCCAGACGCACCCCACACCGAGCCGCCGCTGTTCCCGGCGGAAACCCCGCCCGCGGAGCCCCTCGCCTTCCCCGCGGCAGCCACGCCCCATACCGAGCCACCGCTCTTCCCACCCCCCACCCCGCCCGGCCAACTACCGTTCCCGGTCGCCGAGCTCCCCACCGTCGCCGCCGGGCCCCCGCCGGCCGCCCCCGCGGCCGCCCCGACGCCCGTCCAAGCCCCCGCTCCCGAGCCGCCCGCCTCCCGGCTGCCCCGGCACCTCCCGGCGGCCCTCGCGGCCCTGGCGGCCCTCCTGGCCGTCGGAGGCTGCTTCCTGCCGCTCTTCCGGATGCTCCAGGAACTCTCCTTCCGCCAGGGCTTCGGCGACGCGCAGCTGACCATCACCGAGACCGCCTGGGGCAACCGCATCGAGGTCTCCGGCCAGGAACCCACCGACCGGCCGGGGGTGCCCGTCGGCATCCCGGTGATCGTCGCGATCGTTCTCCTGGCCGCCGCAGCATTCGCGGCCTTCTCCCGGCCCGGGCGCGGCCTCACCCGGTGGCTGCTGTCGGCCGGTGCGGTGTTCGCCGCGGGCGTCGTCACCACCGTCGCGATGTTCCGGTTCGAGCTGGCCGCCATCGCCGGGGAAGAGGTGGACCTGGAGGTCACCACCGGGCCCGGCATGTGGCTCCTGGCCCTGGCCGCCGTGGCGGCCGCCGCCGCGGCGGTCGTGGCCCACCTGCCCCTCCTGGGCCACCTCCGGGACCCCGCCTGGGCCGATCCGGCCGTCGCCTACGCCGACACCCCGACGCCGCCCTCCGGGGTCGCGATCACCGTGCTGCCCCCGGATGAGCCGGACGAGCCGGACGAACCGCCGCTACGGTGAACACGTGTGGGTCTTCTTCGGCGCCTCCGTGCTCGTCGCCCTTACGCCAGGGGCGAACAACCTGCTCGGCCTCCACCACGGCATGACGCACGGTGTTCGCCACGGCCTCGCCGGTCTGGGTGGCCGGCTGGCCGCCTTCACCCTGCTGATCGCCGCCGTCGCGGCCGGGCTCGGGCAGCTCCTGGCCGCCTCCGAGACCGCTCTGACGATCATCAAATGGGCCGGCGCCGCCTACCTGCTCTACCTCGGCGTCCGCCTGCTCTGGTCCACCTTCCGGGGCAAAAACACCCCGAACGAGCTGCCCAAAACCCCCACCACGGCCTGGCGGGTCACCCGCAAGGAGTTCGGTGTCGCGATCACCAACCCGAAGGCGATCCTGATCTTCACCGCCTTCGTCCCGCAGTTCATCGACGCAGGTCACGGCTCCTTTTCGACGCAGATCGCGCTGCTCGGCGCGGTCTATCTGCTGGCCGAGTTCCTGGCCGGCTCGGTCTACGTCGTCGCCGGCGCCGCGGTGAAGACGATCAAGCTGCCCCGGCGGGGCGTCGACCGGGCGACCGGGGTGGTGCTCGTCGGGCTGGCCGGCGTGCTCGCGACGTCGAACGCCTGATCCACATTCTGTCAAGGAATACCGCCAAGACGGCGATGTGGATCAACCCGCCGGAGCAACCTTGGTACGGAAAACGCACACGGACTGCGGACACGCCCTGTGAAGCTGTTAGAGTCGGCGACACGCTTCGGGACGAGTGTGCCCCGAAGCGTTCCTGGCTTGCGTGCCAGTAGTGCTGTGTGTTCCCGCCGGCCCCGTGCCGGCCAAGCCGATCGTCGGTTAGGACAGCCGACGACGCCGAGGAGGTCCCCCGCGTGCTCAGCGCCTTCCGCTCGGCTCTCGCGACGCCGGATCTACGCAAGAAGATCCTGTTCACGCTAGCCATCGTCGCGGTTTACCGAATCGGTGCGACCATTCCGGCGCCCGGCATCTCGTACGGTGCCGTACAGGCTTGTAGCTCCCAGGCGCAGCAGGAGGGCGTCTACCAGCTGCTGAACCTGTTCAGCGGTGGTGCGCTGCTGCAGCTGTCGCTCTTCTCGACCGGCATCATGCCGTACATCACGGCGAGCATCATCATCCAGCTGCTCACCGTGGTCATCCCGCGGTTCGAGGAGCTGAAGAAGGAAGGGCAGTCCGGCCAGGGCAAGCTGACCCAGTACACCCGGTACCTGACGATCGCGCTGGCGATCCTGCAGGCCACCGGGGTGGTCGCGCTCGCGGACCGCAAGCAGCTCTTCCCGGACTGCGACCAGCCGATCATCCCGGACAACAGCGTCTACTCGCTGGCGATCATCGTCATCACCATGACCGCGGGCACCGCCGTCATGATGTGGCTGGGCGAGCTGATCACCGAGCGCGGCGTCGGCAACGGCATGTCCGTCCTGATCTTCCTGAACATCGCCGCGCGCATCCCGGTCGAGGGCGGCAACATCCTCAGCAACGCCGGTGGCCTCGGCCTGGCCGTCGTCTGCGCCTTCGGCCTGGTGATCATCGCCAGCGTCATCTTCGTCGAGCAGGGCCAGCGCCGGATCCCGGTGCAGTACGCCAAGCGCATGATCGGCCGCCGGATGTACGGCGGCACGTCGACCTACCTGCCGATCAAGGTGAACCAGGCCGGCGTCATCCCGGTGATCTTCGCGTCGTCCCTGCTGTACCTGCCGGACCTGATCAGCCGTCTCGTCGGCGACCAGAACAGCAACTCCGGCTGGCAGGTGTTCATCCGGAACTACATCGTGAACCAGTCCAGCTGGGTGCACATCCTGCTGTACTTCGCGCTGATCATCTTCTTCACGTACTTCTACATCACGATCACGTTCAACGTGGACGAGCGTGCGGAAGAGATGAAGAAGTTCGGTGGCTTCATCCCGGGCATCCGCCCCGGCCGCCCGACGGCCGAGTACCTCAGCTTCGTGCTGGGCCGGATCACCCTGCCGGGCTCGCTGTACCTGGGCATCATCGCGATCCTCCCGAACTTCTTCCTGTCGGTGACCGGTAGCGGGAACAACCAGAACTTCCCGTTCGGTGGCACGGCTGTGCTGATCATGGTCGGTGTCGGCCTCGACACCGTGAAGCAGATCGAAAGCCAGCTGATGCAGCGCAACTACGAAGGGTTCTTGAAGTGACGCGCCTGGTTCTCGTCGGCCCGCCCGGTGCGGGCAAGGGCACGCAGGCGGTGGCCCTGTCCGAGCAGCTGCGCATCCCGCACATCTCGACCGGTGACCTGTTCCGCGCCCACGTCGGCCAGGAGACCCCGCTCGGCCAGGAGGCGAAGCGCTACCTGGACTCGGGCGAGCTCGTGCCCGACTCGGTGACCAACGAAATGGTCCGCGAGCGGCTCGCCGAGCCGGACGCCAAGGCCGGCTTCCTGCTCGACGGCTTCCCCCGCAACACCAAGCAGGCCGAGGTCCTCGGCGAGATCCTGGGCGACGCGGACGTCGCGCTCGACGCCGTGATCCAGCTGCAGGTGCCGGAGGACGTCGTCGTCGCGCGGCTCATGTCGCGCGGCCGCGCGGACGACACCGAAGAGGTC
Source organism: Amycolatopsis sp. NPDC003731 (assembly GCF_053586895.1). Taxonomy (NCBI): domain Bacteria; kingdom Bacillati; phylum Actinomycetota; class Actinomycetes; order Pseudonocardiales; family Pseudonocardiaceae; genus Amycolatopsis; species Amycolatopsis sp. NPDC003731. The sequence goes on from NZ_JBSFNC010000134.1 coordinate 19,137, forward strand.
ATCCGCCGCCGTCAGCAGATCTACGTGTCGGACACCGCGCCGCTGCTGGAGTACTACGCCGACATCCTGGTGACCGTCGACGGTGTCGGCAGCGTCGAGGAGATCTCCGGCCGGGTGCTGAAAGCGCTGCGCGACCGCACGTGAACCTCGGAGGATTGCGTGTTCTGCAAGTGCTCCGCCGTGGGCGCATGATCGAAGTCAAGACCCCGGACGAGCTGCAGGCGATGCGGGCCGCGGGCCTCGTCGTCGCCCGCACGCTCGCGGCGGTCCGCGCCGCGGCGAAGCCCGGTGTCAGCACGGCCGAGCTCGACGAGCTGGCCGAGCAGATGATCCGGGACGCCGGCGCGGTGCCGTCGTTCAAGGGCTACCACGGGTTCCCGGCGTCGATCTGCGCGTCGGTGAACGAGCAGATCGTGCACGGCATCCCGGCGAAGACCCAGGTGCTGGCCGACGGCGACATCATCTCCGTCGACTGCGGCGCCATCCTCGACGGCTGGCACGGCGACTCCGCCGTCACGCTGGCCATCGGCAAGGTCTCCGACGCCGACCTGGCGCTGTCCGCGGCGACCGAGGCGGCGATGTGGGCCGGCATCGAGGCGGTCAGTGCCGGTGGCCGGCTCACCGACATCTCCCACGCCGTCCAGTCCGCCGCCGAGCGCGCGGGCCGCGACGACGGCATCGAGTACGGGATGATCGTCGAGTACGGCGGCCACGGCATCGGCCGCCAGATGCACATGGACCCGTTCCTGCCGAACGTCGGCAAGCCGGGCAAGGGCCCCCGGCTCAAGCCCGGCATGGCCCTGGCGATCGAGCCGATGCTCACCGGCGGCGGCGGCGAGACCCGCGAGCTGGACGACGGCTGGACGGTCGTCACGGCCGACGGCTCCCGCGCGGCCCACTGGGAGCACACCGTCGCGATCACCGAAGACGGCCCCTGGGTGCTCACCGCCCCTGAGGACTGATTTCGGGGGTCCGGGTGGCGGAGCCCCCGGCCCCGGGCGAAGCCCGGGATGTCACAGACTCCTGACCTGGCCATTCACCCACAAGCGGTGATCGCCATCACGTCCACCTGCACAGTCCTTTAGCATGGTCACCCCCGGTTTGGGGGTCGCGACACGACCTGCGTACACTGTCAAGTCGGCGCACTTATCGCGCCCGGATCCTGCGCGCTCGTGAATTCACGGTCTTGGGAGCCGGGCACCAGTGTGCCACGCAACACCCGACCCAGCACTAGTGCTCGAGTTGATCAGGTGTGGCGACAGACGCTGCAGACAAGGAAATGCGGAGGACATGGCGAAGAAAGACGGGGCCATCGAGGTCGAAGGCCGCGTAGTCGAGCCGCTCCCCAACGCGATGTTCCGCGTCGAGTTGGAGAACGGTCACAAGGTCCTGGCACACATCAGCGGCAAGATGCGGCAGCACTACATCCGCATCCTGCCGGAGGACAGGGTTGTCGTGGAGCTTTCGCCCTACGACCTCTCTCGTGGTCGCATCGTCTACCGCTACAAGTGATCACGAAGAGCGGCTCAGAAGCAGGAGAGCAGAAGACGTGAAGGTTCAGCCGAGCGTCAAGAAGATCTGCGACAAGTGCAAGGTGATCCGCCGTCACGGCCGGATCATGGTGATCTGCGAGAACCTGCGGCACAAGCAGCGGCAGGGCTGATCGCCAAGCACTCGACCAGAGTGGATTGACGGCTACACAACCTCCCCGCACCTGCCGGCTCACGTGAGTGAACCGGTTCACCCCCGGGCTTCAGGCCGGGGCTGGGACACCCGAGGCGCAAGCCGAGGGCACGACAGGCGAGTCGGTCCCGGAACCGGACGGGGAGCAGACCTGAAGAAGAAACCGAAGAAGGAGCATCAGCGCCAATGGCACGACTCGCTGGCGTAGACCTCCCCCGCGAAAAGCGGTTGGAGATCGCGCTTACCTACATCTACGGCATCGGCCGTACCCGCTCGAAGCAGCTCATCAAGGCTGCCGAGCTCAACGCGGACACCCGCGTCAAGGACCTCAGCGATGACGACCTCGCGAAGCTGCGTACGTACATCGAAGAGAACTTCAAGGTCGAGGGTGACCTTCGCCGTGAGGTGAACGCCGACATCCGTCGGAAGATCGAGATCGGGTGCTACGAGGGCCTTCGCTGGCGCCGCGGACTTCCCGTCCGTGGTCAGCGCACCAAGACGAACGCCCGCACCCGCAAGGGTCCGAAGAAGACGGTCGCCGGCAAGAAGAAGGCTGGCAAGAAGTGAGCGTCCAGGGCAAGAAGGTCGTGCAGATGGGTGGCGTTCAGCGCCGCGGCTCGGCTTGTGTCTCGCCCAAGGCGCTCTACGCCCGCCCGATGGCGCTCCGCAACCTGTACACCGACGCCGGTTCGATCATCCGGCGCGGCCAGGCCGAAGCGGTCGCCGCTCACCAAGAGAACGCGCGCTAACAGGAGAACCCTCAGAACATGCCACCGAAGTCTCGTACTGCGGCCGGGGCCAAGAAGGTCCGCCGCAAGGAAAAGAAGAATGTCGCGCACGGTCACGCGCACATCAAGAGCACCTTCAACAACACCATCGTCTCGATCACGGACCCGACCGGTGCCGTGATCGCGTGGGCGTCGAGTGGGCACGTGGGCTTCAAGGGCTCCCGCAAGTCCACCCCGTTCGCCGCGCAGATGGCCGCCGAGAACGCTGCCCGCAAGGCCGCCGAGCACGGCATGAAGAAGGTCGACGTCTTCGTGAAGGGCCCGGGTTCGGGCCGCGAGACGGCGATCCGCTCGCTGCAGGCGGCCGGCCTCGAGGTCGGCACCATCCAGGACGTGACCCCGCAGCCTCACAACGGCTGCCGCCCGCCCAAGCGGCGCCGGGTCTGAGGAACGGGGAGGAGTAAGAAGAAATGGCTCGTTACACCGGCCCCGCGACGCGTATTTCGCGTCGCCTCAAGGTTGACCTCATCGGCGGCGACCAGGCTTTCGAGCGTCGCCCCTACCCGCCGGGCCAGCACGGCCGCGGGCGCATCAAGGAGTCCGAGTACCTCCTGCAGTCGCAGGAGAAGCAGAAGGCTCGTTACACCTACGGCGTTCTCGAGCGCCAGTTCGTCCGGTACTACAAGGAAGCCGTCCGGCGTCCGGGCAAGACCGGTGAGAACCTGCTGCAGATCCTCGAGTCCCGCCTGGACAACGTGATCTATCGCGCCGGCATCGCCCGCACCCGCCGCCAGGCGCGTCAGCTGGTGAGCCACGGCCACTTCCTGGTCAACGGCCAGAAGGTGAACGTCCCGTCGTTCCAGGTCACCAAGTGGGACATCATCGACGTGCGGCCGAAGTCCATGGGCATGCTGCCGTTCGTCGCGGCGAAGGAGTCCTTCGGCGAGCGCCCCATCCCGGCGTGGCTGCAGGTCGTCCAGTCCAACCTCCGCGTGCTGGTCCACCAGCTGCCGGAGCGTGCGCAGATCGACGTTCCGGTTCAGGAACAGCTGATCGTCGAGCTCTACTCGAAGTAGTCCGGCACCGTCGGACAGGGCGGCGGCGCGACAGGTGCGCCGCCGCCGCGCCATCCCTTCGACGTCATATGGCGGGCGTCGTCTGGAAAGGAACTAGGAAGAAATGCTGATTTCCCAGCGGCCGGCTCTCGGCGAAGAGACGGTCAACGAGACCCGCTCCCGGTTCACCATCGAACCGCTGGAGCCCGGCTTCGGCTACACGCTCGGCAACTCGCTGCGGCGCACGCTGCTGTCGTCCATCCCGGGCGCGGCCGTGACGAGCATCCGCATCGACGGCGTGCTGCACGAATTCACCACCGTTCCCGGGGTGAAGGAAGACGTCACCGACATCATCCTGAACCTCAAGGAGCTCGTGGTGTCCTCGGAAGAGGACGAGCCGGTCACCATGTACCTGCGCAAGCAGGGCCCGGGTGAGGTCACGGCGGCCGACATCGTGCCGCCGGCGGGTGTCACCGTGCACAACCCGGATCTGCACATCGCGTCGCTGAACGGCAAGGGCAAGCTCGAAATCGAGCTCGTCGTCGAGCGCGGCCGCGGTTACGTTCCGGCCCTGCAGAACAAGCAGGCGGGCGCGGAGATCGGCCGGATCCCGGTCGACTCGATCTACTCGCCGGTGCTCAAGGTGACCTACAAGGTCGAGGCCACCCGTGTCGAGCAGCGCACCGACTTCGACAAGCTGATCCTGGACGTCGAGACCAAGCCGTCGATCACGCCGCGGGACGCGGTCGCGTCGGCCGGCAAGACGCTGGTGGAGCTGTTCGGTCTCGCCCGCGAGCTGAACGTCGACGCCGAGGGCATCGAGATCGGCCCGTCGCCGCAGGAGGCGGACACCATCGCCGCCTACGCGATGCCGATCGAGGACCTGGACCTCACCGTCCGGTCGTACAACTGCCTCAAGCGCGAGGGCATCCACACGGTGGGCGAGCTCGTCTCGCGCAGCGAGGCGGACCTGCTCGACATCCGCAACTTCGGCGCCAAGTCGATCGACGAGGTCAAGCTCAAGCTCGTCGGTCTCGGCCTCGCGCTGAAGGACAGCCCGCCCGGGTTCGACCCGACCGCGGCGGCCGCCAGCTACGACGGCGAAGGCTGGTCGGAGGGTGTCGGTGGCATCGCCGACGGGATTTCGGACGGCCACGACGATGGCCAGGACTACGCAGAGACCGAGCAGCTCTGAGGCCGTGTGCCTGGACGCTGTGAGCTGAACTAGGAGAACCAATGCCCACCCCTACCAAGGGAGCCCGGCTCGGCGGGTCGTCCGCGCACGAGCGGCTGATCCTGGCCAACTTGGCCACGCAGCTGTTCGAGCACGGCAAGATCACGACCACCGAGGCGAAGGCCCGCCGGGTCCGCCCGCTGGCCGAGAAGCTGATCACGAAGGCGAAGCGGGGCGACCTGCACAACCGTCGTCAGGTGCAGAAGGTCGTCCGTGACAAGGACGTCCTGCACAAGCTGTTCGCCGAGATCGGTCCGCACTTCGCGGAGCGCGCGGGTGGCTACACCCGGATCACCAAGACGATGCCGCGCAAGGGCGACAACGCCGCCATGGCCGTCATCGAGCTGGTGGCGGAGAAGACGGTGACTTCGGAAGCCGAGCGCGCTCGCAAGACGAAGTTCGCCAAGGACGAGAAGGCCACCGCCCCGGCTGCTGCCGAGGAGACCTCGACCGAGGAGACCACCGAGGCGCCCGCCGCCGAGGAGGCCAAGGCCGAGGACACCGCCGCCGAGACCGAGGCTCCGGCTTCGGACGACGCGGACGCCAAGAAGGACTGACGTCCTGACGGCCGCTTCGACACCGGACGAGCCCGCCACTCCCCCCGGGGAGGGCGGGCTCGTTCGTCTGCGCTTGGACGTCTCTTACGACGGCACGGACTTCTCGGGCTGGGCCCGCCAGCCGGGCCGCCGCACGGTCCAGGGCCTCCTGGAGGAGGCCCTGGAGAAGCAGCCTCCGGGGGCTTCGGCGCCGAAGTCCGTCGTCGTGGCGGGCCGCACGGACGCCGGCGTCCACGCGACCGGCCAGGTGGTGCACGTCGACGTGGTGCCCCTCTCGTCGCCTTCGGGCCGGATTCCGGTGTCCCCGGAAGGCATCCCGGACCTGACGCGCATGACGGGCCGCTGGAACCGCCTGCTGCCGGGCGATGTGCGCGTGCTGGGCGCCCGGGTGGCGCCGGAAGGCTTCGACGCCCGGTTCTCGGCGATCCGCCGGCACTACCGCTACCGGGTCTCGGACGCGCCGTGGGGCGTGGACCCGCTGCGCCGCCACGACACCCTGGCCTGGAACCGTCCACTGTCGACGGACGCGATGAACGCGGCGGCGGCGGACCTGCTGGGCCTGCACGACTTCGCGGCGTACTGCAAGCAGCGCGACACGGGCACGACGATCCGCGAGCTGCAGCGCCTGGAGTGGGCCCGGGTGGACGACCACCTGCTGGAGGTCCGCGTTTCGGCGGACGCGTTCTGCCACTCGATGGTCCGCAGCCTGGTGGGGGTGCTCCTCCTGGTCGGCGACGGCCGCCGCACCGACGCGTGGCCGTCGAAGGTCCTGGAGAGCGGCATCCGCGACAGCGCGGTGGCCCCGGCTCACGGCCTCACCCTGCTCGGCGTGGACTACCCGCCGGACGCCGAACTCGCGGGCCGGGCAGCCCAAACCCGCAACGTCCGCACGGCCCCGTAACCCAAACGTCGCGAATGACTCATTCGGGACCTCCGAGGTCC
>NZ_JBSFNC010000135.1:0-25208 GCF_053586895.1 Amycolatopsis sp. NPDC003731
GCCGGGTCCGCGGCACTTCCAGCTGCAGACCACCGACGTCGACGCCGATGTCGCCGCATTGCGGGCGGCCGGGGTCGACGTCGCCGACCCGGACGAGCGGCCGTGGGGCCGGGCGACGTCGTTCCGGGACGTCGACGGGCACACGATCGGTCTCCTGGAACCGTCGGACTTCGGCGCCGTCCCGCGCTGATGCCGGTCAACGACGACGTCTTCGCCGCCCTCGCCAGCCCGGCGCGGCGCGAAGTGCTGCGGCTGCTGCTCGACGGCCCGATGCCCGCCGGTGCCATCGCCGAACGGTTCGAGATGGCCCGGCCCAGCCTGTCGGAGCACCTGCGGGTGCTGCGCGAGGCGGGCCTGGTCACCGAACAGCGCCAGGGCCGCAACCGCGTCTACCGCCTCGACGCGGCCCCGCTCGAGGAAGTCGCGGACTGGCTCACCCCGTACGAGCGCTTCTGGCGCACCAAGCTCGCCACCCTGCGCGACCTGCTGGACGAAGAGGAAGACCTGTGACCGACGACGACCCGGCCGCGATCCACGTCGACCAGTTCCTCGCCCACCCGGCCCGCAAGGTGTGGCGCGCACTGACCGAGCCGGCCCTCCTCGAACGCTGGCTCAACATGCCCAACGACATCAAACCCGTGGTGGGGCACCGGTTCGAGCTGCTGGCCGAGCCGGTGCCCGCGGCCGGGTTCGCCGGCGGCCCGGTCGAGTGCGAGGTCCTGGAGGTCGAACCCGAACGCAGGCTCAGCATCCGCTGGGGTCCGCAATGGACGGTGACCTGGCGGCTGGAGCCGGAGGGCACCGGCACCCGGCTGTTCCTCAGCCACGAAGGGTTCGACCCGGACGACGAGTTCCAGCGCGTCTCGCGCCGGATCATGGGTGGCGGCTGGCGCTCCCACGTGCCCCGGGCCCTGGCCCGGCTGCTGGACTCACTGCCCGATCCGGCGCCGTTAGGATCGGAAGGTGACCCCCGCCGCTGAGCCCGCCGAGCCGAAACCCCTGCGCGCCGACGCCCGGCGCAACCGGGCGCGCGTGCTGGAGGCGGCCGAGAGCGTGTTCGCCGCCAAGGGCACCGGGGCGCCCACCGAAGAGGTCGCCCGCGTCGCCGGTGTCGGCATCGGCACGGTCTTCCGGCACTTCCCGACGAAGGAGGCGCTGCTCGAAGCGGTGCTCTTCGCGCGGCTGAGCCGGTTCGTCGACGAGGCCGAGACGGCCGTGGCCGCGGAGTCCGCCGACCCGGGCGGCGCGTTCTTCACGTTCCTCGGCAGCTGGGTCGAGATGTCGAGCGCGAAGAACGCCTACTTCGAAGCACTGACCGCGGCCGGGGTCACGGTGCCGGTGGCGAAGTCCGACATCGGCGCGCGCCTGCTGTCGGCATTGGGCGTGCTGCTCTCGCGGGCGCAAGCGGCGGGCGCGGTCCGGACCGACCTCGTCGTCGGCGAGTTGATCCCGGTGATCATCGGCGTGGCCCGGGCCGCCGAGTACGCCGGCCCGGACGCGCCCCTGCGCGACCGGGCCGTGGACATCCTCTTCGACGGCCTCCGCCGGTCAGCGGGGGACCGGCGCTGAGCCGACCGGCGCCAGCGTCGGGCGCTTCGCGGTGAGCGTGTCCCCGGAGGATTCGCCCTTCACCCGCCGCCGCACCCACGGAAGGGCGTGTTCCCGTGCCCACTGCAGGTTCTGGCTCCGGCGCGCCGCCGGGCTCAGCACCACGCGCGGCGCCGGTTCGGAGTTGACCAGCGGATGTTCCACGCCGAGGACCCGCAGCACCTCGATGGCGACCTCGGTGTGCCCGAGCGCGTTGAGGTGCAGGCGGTCCGGCGCCCAGAACCGGCGGTCGCACAGCTGCCGCATCGACCACAGGTCCACCAGCAGCGCGTCGTGGCGGGCCGCGATGCCGCGCACGAGTTCGTTGTAGATGGCCACCCGCCCGCGGATCGTGCGGAAGAGCGGGTCCTCGACGCCGTCGACCCCGGTGAACAGGACGAGCCGGGCCCCGGTCGCCCGGATCTTCGCGACGGCGGCTTCGTAGCCGACCATCAGCGCGTCGATGTCGACCTTGGGCCGCATCAGGTCGTTGCCCCCGCCGTAGAGGGTGACGAGGTCGGGTGCCATGGCGAGCGCGGGCTCGAGCTGCTCGCCGAGGATCTGCGGCATCAGCTTCCCCCGGATGGCGAGGTTGGCGTACCGGAAGTCCGGTTCCCGCGCGGCGAGCTGTTCGGCGACGCGGTCGGCCCAGCCGCGCACGCCGTTCGGGGCGGCGGGATCGTCGTCGCCGACGCCTTCGGTGAACGAGTCCCCCAGAGTCACTAAGCGCTTGCTCATGTGTCCAGTGTAGGCAGAGCGGGACCGGGTGGTGCGTGCCGCCCGCGACGGCACGCACCACGGCCGGCTTAGGCGCAGACGCCCCCCAGGGTCGCCCATTTTGTGCGCGGCGATGTTGTGCCAGATCGACTCGCCGTGGCCGTCCTCGCCGCCGCTCCAGCCGAAGGTCAGCCCGCTGATGCGACTCGTCCTCGTTGGCGCAGCCTCCCCAGTTCGTGGCCCCGGAGGAGCCGTGCCACGTGCGGATGACCGTGCACGCGAACCTCGGCCACGCCGGCGACCACCGGGCAGCCGGCACGCACCTGACCGAAGCGTTGCGCCTGGCCGAGCAGTCCGGTGACCTGGCCGCGCAGGCCCGCACCCACGTCATCCTCGCGCAGGCCTACGGCCAGCAGGACGCGCTCGCCGCCGCGCTGGAGCACGCGACCACGGCGCTGCGGCTGGATGGCCGTGGTGAGCCGGCGCCGGAGCACCGCGCCGCTTCGCTGCGGCTGATCCGCAGGCTCGACCACCCGACGCTGGAGCCGGACGTGCTGGACAGCCTCGGTTTCATCGCCGACCACACCGGCGAGCACCAGGCCGCCGTCGGCTACTACCGCCAGGCCGTAACCGCGTACTTGGCCTGCGGCGGCGAGTACTTCGAACGCGGCGCGGGCCACCTGGTCGCGGGCGCTGGCGATGTACCGGCGGCAGCACCGCGAGGAGGCGGCGGCGCGGCTGCTGTAGACCGCTCTGCGCGAAATCCGTGGACCACCCGGTGCCCGGCCGGTACGACGGAGAGGTGACCTCCTACGACGCCATCGCCGACTGGTACGAAACCACGCTCGTCCCCGGCTGGCGGGAGGATCCGCTGGAGTTCGGGCCGGTGCTGCGGGACCTCCTCGGACCGGGCGCGGGAGCGTGCCTCGAGCTGGGCTGCGGCACCGGCGCCCACGCCGGGCGGATCCGGCAGCTGGGCCGCACACCGCTCGGCGTCGACGTCTCCGCGGGGATGCTGCGGCACGCCGGGGCGCGGTTGCCGGTCGTGCGAGGCGATGCCACGGCGCTGCCGATCGCGACCGGTGCGCTGCCCGCCGTCGTGGCGATCATGGTCCACACCGACATGCCCGAATATCCCGCCGTGCTGCGCGAAGCGGCCCGGGTCCTGGCCCCGGGCGGGGTGTTCGTGCACGTCGGCGTGCACCCGTGCTTCTGCGGCGGGTTCGCCGACCGCACCGACGCCCGCGCGGTCGTCATCCGGCCCGGCTACCGGGAGCCCGGCTGGACCATGGAGTCGTGGAGCGACCAGGGCCTGCGGGACAAGGTCGGCGCCACCCACCGGCCGCTGCCCGCGCTGCTGGGCGCGGTCCTGGAGGCGGGATTGGTGTTCGAGCGGTTCGCCGAAGGCGGCGCGCCGACGCCGACGGTCTTCGCGTGGCGGGCGAGAAAGCCTTACGCCGAAGGAACTAGCCGCTGACCGGGATGTCCGGATCGCTATGCTCCCGCGATGGCAGGCGGGGCACGGCGTGCGGAGACCCGGATCGGTGACGAGGCCCGCGCGGCGGCCACCCGCACGTTGGCTGCGGCGTTGCGGGACGGCCGGCTCGACCTGGCCGAGTACGAACGGCGGCTGTCGGTCGTCGTGGCGGCCCGCGTGCGGAAGGACCTGACCCCGGCGGTCGCCGATCTGCCCGATGGGTCCGGCCGGCGCGGTCCCGCGTTGAGGATCTCCACGGCGGACCGCGAACAGGCCCTGGTCCGGCTGGCCGGCGCCCTGACCGACGGCCGCCTCGAAGCGCGCGCCTACGCCGACGCCGAGCAGCTGCTGAACCGAGCCGTCACCTACGCCGACGTCGACGCCGTCGTCGGCAACCTGGACGCCAAGGCCAGCCTCGCCGAGCGCGACCAGGCCGTCGCCCGCGTCGAAGCGGCGGTCGCGGCCGGGCTCCTGGACCCGGCCGAGCAGCACGACCGTGTGGCCGCGATCCGGCGCGCCACCACCGACGCCCAGCTGGCCGCCCTGGTGGCAGACCTGCCCGCCGGAGCAGGCCCGGCGCGCTCGCCGCGGGCCTCCCACGCGGACCGGGAAGCCGCTGTGGCGCAGCTGCAGGAAGCCGTCGACGCGGGGGTGCTGGACCTGCGGGAGTTCGACGAGCGGGTGCGCGCGGTCTACGCGGCCCGGCTGCACGACGAGCTGGCGAGGCTGCTCGCGGACCTGCCGCAGCCGCCGCCTCCGCCGGCCGCCGTGCCGCCCGCGTCGCCGGCCGCCGTGCCCCGGCAGAAGCCGCCGTCGGTCCGGGCCGGGGTAACCGCCGCCGTGGTCGCGGCCGTCGGCATGTTCCTGATGGTCGGCGTCGTGATCGTGCTGGGGAAGGCGGGGCTGACCGCCGCGGCCGTCGTGGTGGCGTCGGGGTGGGCGATCGTGTTCGTCGCGCTCGTGGTGTGGGCCAAGCAGACCACGACGGCGGCCATCGCCGCGGAAAGCGCTTCCCACCTCGACCTCCGGTTCCCGCCGCTCCCGGCCGAACCGACCTGGGTCGACGTGGATCCGGCCGAGTGGCAGCCGAAGGGGAAGGAACCGGCGCGCACGCGGACGCTGGGCCGGCACAAGGGCGACCTCCGGTCGATGACCACCCTGGTCCTGCCGGGCGGCACCCCGGTGGCGATCACCGGCGGCCGCGACAACACGGCCAGGGTGTGGGACCTGACCGACGGCTCGTGGCGGCACACGCTCACCGGTCACACCCACGACGTGGTGGGCGTCGCGGCCATGGTCCTGCCGGACGGCGTCCCGGTCGCGGTGACGGTCAGCCCGGACCGGACCGCCCGCGTGTGGGACCTCCGGGACGGGTCGCCACGCCGGGCACCGCTGAAACTGGGCTACCAGCCGGAGGGGGTGCGCTGCCTGTCGCTGGCCGACGGCACGCCGGTCGTGGTCGTGCACAGCACGTCCGAGGCGATCCAGCGGTGGGACCTGCGGGACCACAGGATGCTCGGGAAGGTCGGCAGCAGCTCCTTCGACATCCTCGTCGACGCGATGGTCCCGGTGGTGCTCCCCGACGGCACGCCGGTCGTGCTGGCCACCGGCTGGGAAGGTCCGATCAAGGCGCTGGACCTGAAGACCGGGAAGACCCGGTTCGAGCTGCGCGGCCACACCCACTCCGTGCGGGCGATCGACACGACGGTGCTGCCTGACGGCACCGCGGTCGCGGTGTCGGTCAGCGGGGACAAGACGATCCGCATCTGGGACCTGCGCCGCCGCGCCCTGCGCCAGACCATCACCGGCTTGACCGACGCTCCGGAAGCGGTCGTGTGCACGTCGCTCCCGGACGGCACCCCGATCGCGGTCGCCTGCGACTTCGAGCGGAACACGACGGTGCGGGACCTCCGGGACGGTTCCGAGCTGCCGTACCGGCTCGAGCTGTGGGGCGACTTGCTGGGCGCGGTCGCGCTCCCGGACCGGACCTTGCTCCTCGGCCTCGGCGACACCGACTCCGCCGCGACCGTCCACGAGTTGACCTAGGCGCTGACCTGCCGGGCCCGGTGTTCGGCGACGTGCACCCGCGTCGCACACCGCGTCGAGCAGAACCGCCGGCGGCCGTTGCGCGAGGTGTCCACGTACGCCGTTTCGCAGCCTTCGCGGCTGCAGATGCCCAGGCGATCCGGGGCTTCGCACACCAGGTGGGCCAGCCCGCCCGCGGTGTACGCGCGAACCCGGCCGACCGGCCCGGCGTCCTCCGCCGAGTAGTGCAGGTGGGGCGGCTTGCCGTCGTGGGTGGTGATGTACGGACGGCACGCCGCTTCGGCCAGCAGCTCGTTGACCAGATCCGGGCGGGCGGTGACGTCGGCGGCGAACACCGGGCGCAGCCGGGTGGCCCACGCGCCGATCAGGGCCGCTTCGCCGTCGGTCAGGGCCTTGATCGCCATGCCGTTGCGGACCATGCCGTCGAGGAGCTCGCTCGCGGAACCGGCGTTGACCAGGTCCGCGGCCACCAGCGCGGCCGGACCGCCGTAAGGGTTGAAGTGCACAAAGCCATTACACCACGATCGGGGGCATGGACCGGAACCGTTGCCCCCGCTGCGGCTGGCCGCTCGCCGAACTCCCGGCGGCCGCGGCGCAGCCCGTCACCCCTCGGCTCGACTACGTGCGCTGCGTCTGCGGCAGCTGGCTCGCCCGGTGGGACGGCGAAGTCGTCGGCGCCACCCGATCGGCACCGTGAACTCAGAGGTCGAGCGCGCCCGCCGCGTTGTCGTTCCACTGGTCGACGCGGCGGATGTACTCGTACAGCGCCCGGCTGCCGCGCACCCAGCGGCCCTGGTCGGCGATCGCGAGGTCGTCGGCCCCGGCCCGGCGGGCCTCGGTGGCGAACCCGGACCGCAGCGAGTGGCCGGTGACCGGGTACGGCAGCCCCGCGCGGACGCCCGCCCGGGTGAGGATCTGGTTGACGCCGGTCGTGGTCAGCGCGGGCTCGCCGACGTTGCCGTGCCGATCCACCCGGCGGAACGCCGGCCCCTCGGTGAGCCCCGCGCCCGATCGCCACGCGTGCCACGCCCGCACCGGGTCGGTGTCGGGGCTTTCGCGCCGCGGGACGACCATGTCGCCGGTGCTCTTGCCGTGCCGGACCGTCACCGCGAGCCCGCGGTCGTCGACCGGCTGCACGTCGGTGACCAGCAGGTTCGCCAGGTCGGAGCAGCGGGCGGCGATGGGGAAGCCGATCAGCAGCATCGCCCGGTCGCGCGCGCCGGCGAGGGTGTCCGGGCACGCTCGTGACATCGCCCGCAGGTCGGCGAGGGTGACCATGGTGGCCTTGCCGCGGCCGCGCTGAACGCCCTCGCGCGCCAGCCGCTGCCGGTAGCCCTTCAGCGCCCGCCACGCGGCGCGGCTGGCTTCCGGATCGACGATCACCTTGTGGTGGCGCAACCCGGCGAGCGCACCGGTGAGACGCCGCTCGATGGTCGACGGCGCCGCCGGGGCCGCGCGTTCGGGGACTTCCGGCACGGCCCGTTCGCCGGGTCGCAGCGTGCGGCCGCGTTCCAGCCACACGACGAACCCGGTCAGGGCGCCGATGGTCGCCGACCGCGGCGGGATCCCGGCTTCGGCGGTGTAGTCCTGCCAGACCTGCCAGTCCTGGGCGTAGGCCTTGAGCGTGTTGGGCGGCCGCTGCTCGTCGACGTGCCGGGCGGCGGCCTCGTCCAGCAGCGCCAGCCGCTCGCGCGCGCTCAGCGCGGCGTCGGTCACCGGTTCCAGCTCGGGCACGCGCCGAGGTTACGGGATCCCGGTAGGTTCCCCTGTCGATCCACGCGGGTGCCGTTCGTATCAGCGGTAAGACACCGAGGAGGACGACATGAAGCAGTACCTGCTCAGCATCTACCAGCCCGACGGCCCGACCCCGCCGCCCGAGGTCCTCGACGGCATCGTGCGCAAGCTCGACACGCTCAACGCCGACCTCAAGGCGGCCGGGGCCTGGGTGTTCGCCGGCGGGCTGCACCCGCCGTCGACCGCCACCGTGCTGCGGGCCGGCGACGGCGACACCCTCGTCACCGACGGCCCCTACACCGAAGGCAAGGAACACCTCGGCGGGTTCACCGTCATCTCCGCGCCCGACCTCGACGCCGCGCTCGCCTGGGGTGGCCGGCTCGCCGACGCCGTCGCCCCGCTGCCGGTCGAGGTGCGGCCGTTCCGGGAATGAGCGTCGAGGAGGTCTTCGCCGCGGAGTACGGCCGGGCCGTGTCGGTGCTCGTGCGGGTCTTCGGCGACATCGACGTCGCCGAAGAGGCCGTGCAGGACGCGTTCGCCGAGGCGGTCCGGCGGTGGCCCTCGGCGGGGCTCCCGCCGAGCCCGGCGGGCTGGATCATCACCACCGCCCGCAACCGCGCCATCGACCGGCTGCGGCGCGAGGCCGCCCGGGCGGACAAGCACGCCCAGGCGGCATTGCTGCACGCGGAAACCGAGCCCGTGGAGGAGGGCGCCGTGCCCGACGAACGGCTCCGGCTGATCTTCACCTGCTGCCACCCGGCGCTGGCCCGGCCCGCGCAGGTCGCGTTGACGCTGCGGCTGCTCGGCGGCCTGACCACGGCCCAGATCGCGGCCGCGTTCCTGGTCGCCGAGCCCACGATGGCCCAGCGGATCGTCCGGGCGAAGAACAAGATCCGCGACGCGGGCATCCCGTACCGCGTCCCGCGCGACGCCGACCTGCCCGCACGGCTGGCCGCGGTGCTCGCCGTGCTGTACCTGATCTTCAACGAGGGGTACGCGGCCAGTGCGGGGGAGGAGCTGATCCGCGCCGAGCTGTGCCGCGAGGCGATCCGGCTCACCCGCGTCCTGGCCGGGCTGATGCCCGACGAGCCCGAGGTGCAGGGCCTGCTCGCGGCGATGCTGCTGATCGACGCCCGCCGCGAGACGCGCACGACCGCGTCCGGCGCCGTCGTGCTGCTGGCCGACCAGGACCGGTCGCGCTGGGACGCCGGCCTGATCGCCGAAGGCCAGGAGATCGTCCGCCGCTGCCTGCGCCGCAACCAGCCGGGCCCGTACCAGATCCAGGCGGCGATCCAGGCCGTGCACAGCGACGCGCCCACGGACTGGTCCCAGGTCAAGGCGTTGTACGACCAGTTGCTGACCCACACGCCGACGCCGGTGGTGGCGCTGAACCGGGCGGTGGCGGTCGCCGAGGTCGACGGTCCGTCCGTGGCGCTGGAGCTGGTCGAGCAGCTCGATCTGCCGCGGTTCCCGCTGTTCCACGCGATCCGGGCGGATCTGCTCGCGCGGGTGGGGCGCCCGGAGGAGGCCGCCGCGGCCTACACGACGGCCATCGAGCTCACCGGTAACGCCGCGGAACGGGCGCTGCTGGAACGGAAGCGCGCGTCAACCCTGGGTTGACGTTTCGGGGGTCCTAGTTTTTGAGCCCCGATCCGGTCCTCGTTTGCTCCCGGCTCATCCGTCTGGTTCTGGGTTTGGATATGTGACATTATCCAAACCCAGAACCAGTCTTACTTCTCTTTAAATTTTGAACAGCTACTTCCAGTTCTGAATAGAAGCTTTGATAGAGTAACCCGTCATGACAGAAGACGCTGGTCAGGTGCGGGTGTGCGAGTACCGGAGGTGCGGAGCACCGCTGCCGCCCGCGGTGGGGCGGGGGAGCCGGGCGCGGTTCTGCCAGGACGGGAAAACCTGGGGGCGGCGCAACCTCAGCTGCCGGGACGCCGAGGCCGTGCTCTCGGACGCGGAGTCGCTGCGCGAGAGCGACACCGAACTGGACGACACCGCCGTCACCGCGCTCGCCGGCCAGGTCGATCGCGTGCTCGAGCCGGCCCGCGGGCTGGTCGAAACCCTCACGACGCTGCGCCACCAGCTCGAGGCGACGACCGCCACCGCGCTGGCCGAGCGCGACGCGGCCCTGGCCGAGGCCGATGACCACCGGCTGCAGCGTGGCCGCGCGGAAGCCGAAGCCGCCCAGGCCCGGGACATCGCCGAGACCGCGGTCGCCGAGGCGGCCGCGGCCGAGCGGGACAAGGCGGCCGCGCTGGGGGAGCGCGATGAGGAGCGGGCCGCTCGGCGGGCTGCGGTCCAGGAGCGGCAGCGGGCCGAGGGGCAGCTGGCCGCGGTGCGCGACGAGCTCGCGCGGGTCGCCGATCGGGCCGACGCTTCCGCGGCCCTCGCCGGCGAACGGGCCGCGGTGATCGCGACGCTGACCGCCGAACTGGCCGCCGTCCGGGCGGCGCTCGACGAGGAACGCGGGCGCGGGCAGGCCGCCGTCGCGCGGGCCGAGGCCGTCCAGGAACGGCTCGACGCGGCCCGCGACGACCACGCCAAGGCGGCCGCGGCGCTCAGTTCCGCCCGTGACGACCACGCGAAGGTGACAGCAGCGCTGGCCGCTGCCCGCGATGAGCACGCCCAGGCGATAGCGGCGCAGGAAGCGGCGCGTGCCGGGTTCGACCAGCGGCTCGCCGAGCTGCAGGCGGGGCATGAACAGACTGTCCGGTCGATGCACGAAACCACCACGAACCTCGGCGCCGAACTGCGGACCGCGTCCAGCCGGGCCGAAGCGGCCGAGCGCGAGCTGGCCGGCGTGCTCACCGCCTTGCGCGATACCCCCGAGCTGCCCTCGACACTTAAGCAGTTACTTGACCGTCAGGCATCGCGGAGTTAACTTAAGTAGGTGCTTAACCATGAGGAGTCGCTGGACCTGGTGTTCCGCGCCCTGGGTGATCGGACCCGGCGGGCGCTGGTGGAGCGGCTCGTGCGCGGCCCAGCGTCGGTCAGTGAGCTCGCCGGGCCGCTGACCATGTCGCTCGCCGCCGTCGTGCAGCACCTGCAGGTGCTGGAGACCGCCGGGATCGTGCGGTCGGAGAAGGTCGGCCGCGTCCGCACCTGCCGGCTCGAACCGGCGGTGCTGCGCGCGGGCGAGCAGTGGCTGGGGCGGCAGCGCACCACGTGGGAAAGCAGGCTCGACCGGCTCGGCGATTTCCTCGCCGAGCCGCCCGGAACGTCGGAAGGGAGCACGTCATGACCGTCTTGCACAGCACGTTCAGCCTGGAGCGCACCTATTCGGTCCCGCCGGAGCGGGTGTTCGCTGCCTGGGCCGACCCGGAGGCGAAGAAGCGCTGGTTCGCGGCCACGGCGGAGCACGAGCTGGACTTCCGCGTCGGCGGCCGGGAGACCATCGACGCCCGCACCCCCGCCGGCGGCCCGATGACCTTCGTCGCGACCTTCCACGACATCGTGCCCGAGCAGCGGATCGTCTTCTCCGGCACGCTCACCGGTGACGGGGCGCTCGCGACCGTCTCGACCACGACCGTGGAGCTGCTCGCCGAAGGCGACGGCACGCGGCTGGTCCTCACCGAGCAGGACACGTTCCTCGACGGCGCCGAGAAGCCGGAGTGGCGCGAGCAGGGCACCGGCGACTGGCTCGACCGGCTCGGCGGCGAACTGAAGTCCTGATCAGCCTGTCACGGGTGAACGTCACGTTCCGGTCCGGTAGTGCTGCGGGCTGACGCCGAACTCGCGCTTGAAGGCCGCGCTGAGGGCGAACGCGCTGCCGTAGCCGACCTGGCGGGCGATCGAGGCGATGGTCGTCTCCGGGTGCTGGCGCAGGAGGTCCGCGGCGAGGGCGAGCCGCCACCCGGTCAGGTACGCCATCGGGGTCTCGCCCACCGCGGCGGCGAACCGGCGGGCCAGCGCGGCGCGGGACACGCCGACGTCGGCCGCGAGCTTCGCGACCGTCCACGGTTCGGCCGGCTGGTGCTGCAGCAGCCGCAGTGCCTGGCCGACCACGGGGTCCTCGTGCGCCCGGTACCACGCCGGGGCGCTGGTGTCCGGCCGGTCGAACCACGCCCGCAGCGCGGCGATCAGCAGCACGTCCAGCAGCCGATCCAAAACTGCTTCCTGACCGGGGACGTCCCGGCCGATCTCGGTGGCCAGCAGCCCGGCGAGCGGGGTCGGCCAGTCGGCGGCGCGCAGGACGATCAGCGCGGGCAGCGCGGCGATGAGCTTCCGGCTGATTTCGCCTTCCATGCCGTAGGTGCCGGTGAGCAGCACCACCGGGCCGCCGGTGCCCCAGGTGCGGACGCCGAGGTCGGCGTAGGCGGTCAGGAGCCCGCCGTCGGGGGTGCGGCAGTCCTGGCCGGGCAGGATGAGCGCCTGCGGCGGGGTCGACGGGTGGTCGGCGACCAAGTACGGCTCCGGGCCGCGGGTGATCGCGACGTCGCCTTCGCCGAGCAGGACACCTTCGCCGCCGTCGGGCACGATCCACGCTTCGCCGCGCACCACCGACACGACGGTCAGCGGCGCCCGGTCTTCGATGCGCAGCGACCACGGCGGGGTCAGCACCGAGCGCAGCAGGAACGCGCCGTGGGCGCGAGGGCCGTCGAGGAGGGCGGCAAGCGGGTCCATACGCCCGACTGTAGACGCTGGAACATGCGATCAAGGCTTTGAACCATGGAGAGTCTCACTGCGAGCCGCTTGACTGAATGGCATGACAACGAACTTCCTGGTGGTGGGCGGCACCGGCAAGACCGGGCGCCGGGTGGCGGACCGGCTGCGCGAGCGCGGCGAGAAAGTGCGGATCACATCCCGGCGCGGGGTGCCACCGTTCGACTGGAGCGACCGCGGGACCTGGGCGGAGGTGCTCACTGGCGTCGACGCGGTGTACCTGACCTATTACCCCGATCTGGTGGTACCGCAGGCGGCCGGCGACATCCGCGCGTTCACCGGACTCGCGGTGGCGGCCGGCGTGCGGCACCTGGTGCTGCTGTCCGGCCGCGGCGAAGAAGAAGCCGAGGCGTGCGAAGGGATCGTGCGGGAGGCCGGGACCGGCTGGACGGTCCTGCGGTGCAGCTGGTTCGCCCAGAACTTCAGCGAGCACTTCCTGATGGACGCCGTCCGCGCCGGGGAGATCGCGCTGCCGGCGGGAACGGTGACGGAGCCGTTCGTCGACGTCCGCGACGTCGCCGACGTCGCGGTGAAGGTGCTGACCGAACCCGGCCACACCGGGCGGCGGTACGAGCTGACCGGGCCGCGGCTGCTGAGCTTCGCCGGCGCGGCCGCGGAGATTGCCGCCGCCTCCGGGCGGGATGTCCGCTATGTTCCGGTTTCGGCCGGGGAGTTCGCGGCCGCGGCGGCGAGCCAGGGGGTGCCCGAGGCGGAGGTCGGCGCGCTGACCGAGCTGTTCGCCCGCGTCCTCGACGGCCGGAACGAGTCGGTGACGCACGACGTGGCGCGGGTGCTGGGCCGTCCGGCGACGGAATTCGGCGAGTTCGCGCGGGAGGCCGCCGCGACCTGGGTCTGGACGCGGTGACGGGGAAGGGGAAACCGATGGCGACGGTGGTGCTGGTGGCCGCGCTGGTCGCGGCGGGACTGATCGCGGGGTTGTTCTACGCCTACGCCTGCTCGGTGCTGCCGGGTCTGGCGCGCGGGGACGACAAGACGTTCGTCGAGGGCATGCGCGGGATCAACATCGCGATCGTCAACCCGGTGTTCATGCTGACCTTCCTGGGGTCGCCGCTGCTGGCCGGGGTGGCGGTGTTCCTGCACTTCGGTTCGCCGTCGCTGCCGTGGGTGATCGCGGGGTTCGGGTGCCTGGCGGGGATGGTGCTGCTCACCGGGGCGGTGCACATCCCGCTGAACAACGCCCTCGACCGCGGCGGCGACGACTACGCGGCGGTGCGGGCGGCCTTCGAGACGGCGTGGGTGCGCTGGAACGTGCTGCGCGCCCTGGTGAGCACGGCGGGGTTCGGTTGCCTGGTCGGGGCCGTGCTCACCGGGCGCGGCTAGTTTCCGAGACGGAAGAGCAGGTCGGTGACCCACTGCGCGGGGTCGGGGACTTCGCGCGGGTTGGTGCGCAGGACTTCCAGGCGGCAGCCCCATTCCTCGCCGTCCGGTCCCTCGGTGCGGTCCCAGCTCAGGCCTTCGGCAGCCCCCCAGGCGAGGACGGCCTCGGTGGCGGCGGCGAGGCCGTCCGGGGCGCCGACGTAGGTGTCGAGGACATACCGGCCCGCCGGGAGTTCGCCGAGGAAGGCGGGCTCGGCCGGCGTGTGGTCGCCGTCGATGGGCACGCCGGCTTCGACGGTGAACCGCATCCCCGGGTGCAGCACGCGGTAGCGGAAGAACGGGGCTCCGGCCGGGGCCACGCCCTCGGCGGCGAGGGTGCCGATCAGGGGTGGCAGCCGGTCGGCGATCCGCGGGAACTCCGGGATGGCGAGAGTGGCGCGCTCGGCGACGTAGCGCTGGGCGGGCCGCTCGACGACGGCGGGCATCAGGCGAAGTCCTCCGGTCCGAGCATCGGGCGGACCTCGATGCTGCCGTAGGTCGCCGCGGGGTGGCGGGCGGCGAGGTCGAGGGCTTCGTCGAGGTCGGCGCAGTCGAGGATGACGAAGCCGCCGATCTGTTCCTTGGCTTCGGTGAACGGCCCGTCGGTGAGCAGGACTTCGCCGTCGCGGACGCGGATCGTGGTGGCTTCCGTCGGCGGGCGCAGGCCACCGCCGCCGCGGATCTTGCCGCGGCGTTCCATGTCTTCGCTCCAGCCGCCGCAGCCGTCGTAGGCGTGTTCTTCGGCGGTCTCGTCGCCGCAGATCATCAGCAGGTACTGCATGTCAGCATCCTTTCAGGACTTCGCGCAGGCGCGCGGCGAAAGCTTCGGAGTGGGTGTCGAACCCGCCGTGGCCGCCGGGGAAGACCGCGGTCTCGGCGCCGAGGGCCGCGGCCAGCCCGAGGGCGGCCTGGTGGACCGGCATTGCGGTGGACTGCTCGCCGACCGCGACGACCAGCCGCGCGGGTGTCGCCCGGAGTGCGTCGAGATCGGGCTCGTAGGTGCCGGTCGCGGGCATGAGGTGGCCGAAGAAGTAGGCGAAGTTGCCTTCCGCGCGCGGGTCGAGCGGCGGGGCGGGGTCGACGCCCACGACTTTCATGAACGCGGCGAAGGCGGCGGCGAGGCCCTCGTCGCGGAACAGGGCCGGGATGTCGGGGCCGTCGAAGGCGGGCAGGTACCGGGTGACCGGGGGTTCGTGCAGCACGACCGTGCCGACGTCGCCCGCGTGGTGGCGCAGGAGTTCGAGCAGGGTGATTGCCCCGCCGCTGCTGGCCAGGACGTCGGCGGGGCCGACTTCGGCGAGCAGCCGGTGCACGTCACCGGCGTGGTCGCCGACCGGGTCCGGGCCCGGGGTGCCGTCGAGGGGGCTGCGGGACAGGCCGCGCGGGTCGAAGGTGACGACGGTGTGGTCTTCGGCCAGCAGCGGCCGCAGGTGCGTGAACACCTGGGCGTCGGCGGGTCCGCCGGGGACCAGCAGCAGGGCCGGGCCGGTGCCGTCGACGTCGTAGGTGAGGGTGGCGCCGGGGACGGCGAGGGTGGTCATGGGGCTTCCTCCGGTGGTCGGGTTTCCCCAGCCCGACGAACGGCGTCGCCCGGGACCGACACGAGGGCCGAAATTCTTCGCGTGAGGTAGGTGCGTTCGGCTTCGGTGCCGGCCAGGTCGCGGGCGCGGGCGTACCAGTGGGCGGCTTCGGCGGGGCGGCCGAGGCGGCGGAGGAAGTCGGCGCGGGTGGCGGCCAGCAGGTGGTAACCCTCCAGCGGCAGGGCGTCGAGGAGGGCGAGCCCGGCTTCCGGGCCGTCGGCCATGCCGATCGCGATGGCGCGGTTGAGGTCGACGACGGCGCTGGGGACGTGCTTGTGCAGCTGGTCGTAGAGGCCGGCGATCTGGGGCCAATCGGTGTCGGCGGCGCGGGCGGCGGTGGCGTGGCAGGCGGCGATGGCGGCCTGGATCTGGTACGGCCCGGGACGGCGGCGGCGCAGCGCGGTCTCCAGGATCGTGGTGCCTTCGGCGATGGCGGCGGTGTCCCAGCGGGTCCGGTCTTGTTCTTCGAGGGGGACGAGGACGCCGTCGGTGTCGGCGCGGGTGGCGCGGCGGGCGTGCTGCAGGAGCATCAGGGCGAGCAGGCCGAGGGCTTCGGGTTCGTCGGGCATCAGCCCGGCGAGGACGCGGGCGAGCCGGATCGCTTCGGCGGCGAGGTCCGGGCGGAGCAGGTCGGGGCCGGTGCTGGCGGAGTAGCCCTCGTTGAACGTCAGGTAGAGCACGCCGAGCACGGCGGTGGTGCGTTCGGGCAGCAGGTGGGCGGGCGGGACGCGGTAGGGGATGCGGGCGTGGCGGATCTTGCGCTTCACCCGCACCAGCCGCTGGGACATGGTCGCTTCGGGGACGAGGAAGGCGCGGGCGATCTCGGCGGTGGACAGGCCGGCGAGGGTGCGCAGGGCGAGCGCGACCTGGGCTTCGGTGGCCAGTGCGGGGTGGCAGCAGGTGAAGATGAGCCGCAGCCGGTCGTCGGTGACGCCGCTGTCGTCGGGTTCGGGTTCGTCGCGGAGGTCCATGCGGCCGGCCTCCCTGAGCTTGGCGGCGCCGAGGGCGTCGCGGCGGAGCCGGTCGGTGGCGCGGTGGCGGGCGGCGGTGGTCAGCCAGGCGCCGGGGCGGTCCGGGACGCCGTCGCGGGGCCACGTGCGCAGGGCCAATGCGAAGGCTTCCTGGGCGCATTCCTCGGCGAGGTCCCAGTCGCCGGTGACCCGGATGAGGGTGGCCACGACCTGGCCCCACTCTTCGCGGAACGCCTCGGCGACCGCGGTCTCGACGTCCACCACCCGCTCCTTCCCGCCGGTTTCACCCTCCCGACGAACGGCCGGGCCCGGGACCGACAGCCGCCGCGTGACACGCCCCGAATCCTTCCGCGCGGGCGACGATCCGGCCGGTTTCGACGCGGACGGCCGTTTCGGTGGCGTCGCTGACCGCGGTGACGCCGGCGGCGGCGGCGAGGGCGCCGGTGGCGTCGCAGACCAGCCGCAGCCGGGGCCGGGCGGGGGCGGTGATCGCCTGGTCGAGGCAGGCGCGCAGGTCGGCGACGGCGAGCCGGGCCAGCGGGGCGAGTTCGCCGGGGTCGCTGGTGACGAGCACGGCGGTGACGTCGGCGCCGGTGCGGACGGCTTCTTCGAAGGCGGCGGCGCGGTGCAGGCCGAGGACGGTGACGACGCCGTCGCCGGGCCGGAAGGTTTCGCCGGTGAGCAGGTCGGTGGCTGCCGGTGGGTCCCACGGCCGTGCGTCGGGGCGGGCCCGGGTGGTGATCGGCGGTTCGGCCGGCCAGTCGTCGGCCAGGCCGAGGTCGAGCAGGGCGGCGCAGGCGGTGACGAGGTGGAACGGTTCGCCGAAGCCGGGTGCGGCGGCGGCGAGCTGGCTCGCGCCGTGCAGCGTGGTGAGCGCGGCTTCGGCGACCCGGACGAGCCGGCGTCCCGGGTGGACGCGTTCGAGGGCGAGCCCGAGCAGGACGGCGTCGACCCGCATGAGCTGCGCGAACGGCCGTCGGGTGTGCTCGTCGGCGAGGATTTCGGGCAGGAGGTCGCGGGCGAGGCGGGCGTCTTCGCTGTCGCTGTCGGTGGCCAGCGGGAGCCGGGCGATCCAGGCGCGGGCGAACGCGGCCAGGACGTCGGCGGCGGTGGGGTCCGGGGGCGGGACGGCGAGGCGGGGGGCGCATTCGGCGAGGTCGGCCAGGACCGCGAAGTAGAGGGCGCGTTTGCCGGGGAAGTTGGAGTAGACGGCGCCGCGGGTGAGTTCGGCGCGTTCGGCGATGACGTCGATCTTCGCTTCGCGGAAGCCGCGGCGGGCGAACTCGTCGCGGGCGGCGGTGAGCACCTTGGCGCGGTTGCGTTCCTGGGTTTCCGCCCTGCTGAGCCTGACCATCGTCCTCCTTGCCGTGGGATCGCCGGTCAAGATAC
The DNA here is from genome assembly GCF_053586895.1 of Amycolatopsis sp. NPDC003731. Classification (NCBI taxonomy): domain Bacteria; kingdom Bacillati; phylum Actinomycetota; class Actinomycetes; order Pseudonocardiales; family Pseudonocardiaceae; genus Amycolatopsis; species Amycolatopsis sp. NPDC003731. The sequence continues at coordinate 17,550 of NZ_JBSFNC010000135.1, forward strand.
CGTGACCACTGAGATGATTAGAACATCTGATTTGAACATCTGGAGTGGTGGATGACCCCCGAGATCGACTTGACCGACCCGAAAGTGCTCACCGACCCGTTCACCGCCTACGACCACGCGCGGGAACAGGGCGCGGTGGCCAAGCTGGTCATCCCCGGGTTCGGCCCGTTCTGGGCCCTGACCCGCTACACCGAAGCGCGCGCGATGCTGACCGACCCGCGGTTCGAGGTGAACTCCGGCAGCTTCCTGCGCCCGCCCGGTGTCCCCGAGCACTGCCTGCAGTACCTGGAGACGATGTCGGAGAAGGACGGCCCGGAGCACCTGCGGCTGCGGCGGCTGGTCGCCCCGGCGTTCACGCCGAAGCGGGCCGCGCGGCTGCGGCCCCGGCTGGCGGCGATCACCGAGCGGCTGCTCGACGAGTTGCCCGGGCACGCCGAGGACGGCGTGGCCGACCTGGTGCCGCACTTCGCGCGGCCGTTGCCGATCGACGTCATCTGCGAGCTGGTCGGCATCCCCGGCGCCGATCGGCCGCGCTGGCGGGAGTACGGGGCCGCGGTCGCGAGCGGGATGGGACCGGACTTCGCCGCGGCCATCCCGGCGATCGTCGAAGGCGCGAAGGAAGCCGTGGCGCGCAGCCGGGCCGAGCCGGGCGACGACCTCATCGGCGATCTGGTCCGGGTGCAGGAGGAGGACGGGGATCGGCTCACCGACACCGAGCTGGTCACCCTGGTCTGGCACCTCGTCCTCGGCGGTCAGACGCCGGTGAACCTCATCGCCAACTCGGTCGAGACCCTGCTGCGGCACCCGGACCAGCTGGCCCTCCTGCGTGCCGGCGCCGGGTTGTGGCCGGGTGCGGTGGAGGAGCTGATGCGCTTCTGCAGTCCCCAGCTGCTGACCACGCCGAGGTTCGCGCGCGAGGACGTCGAGATCGGCGGGGAGCTGATCCGCCGGGGTGAGCGGGTGACGGCGGCGATGGTGGCCGCCGATCGCGACCCGCGTGTCTTCGAAGACCCGGACCGGTTCGACCACACCCGCTCGGGGCCGGCGCAGCTGGGCTTTTCGCACGGGCCGCACTTCTGCCTGGGCGCCTCGATCTCGCGGGTGCAGACCGAGGTGGCGTTGTCGGCGCTGTTCGCGCGCTTCCCGGATCTGGCGCTGACCGAGGACGTCCCGCGGGCGCCCGACGGCGGGACCTGGCGGCCGGCGCGGTTACTGCTGTCGCTGTGAGATGAGCGCTTCGATGCCGTCGAGGACGCGGGCCAGGCCGAAGCGGAAGGTGTGGGCCGGGTTCTCGGCGGCGTTGTGGGCCTCGCCGGCGGCCTGGCCGACGCGGGAGGAGATCGGGTAGTGCGCCGCGTCGGCGGCCGGGATGCCGGCCAGCACCGGCCAGGCGCGCTCCCACCACTGGGCGTCGGTCATCCCGGTGGCGCGGACCAGGCGGGCGTTGTCGAGGGAGCTGCGCGCGGTGGTGCGGACCAGACCGGTGACGAGGGCGACCACGGAGTCCATCTCGACATCGCCGAGGCCGATACCGTCGATCGCGCGCAGCTCCCGCTCGTACTTGGCGAAGCTGTGCGGACCCAGGGCCGAGCGGCTGGTGGTGACCTCCAGCAGCCACGGGTGGCGGTGGAACAACGCCCACTGGTCTTCGGCGATGGCGGTCAGCGCCGCCCGCCAGCCGAGTTCCTCGCCGGGGGGTCCCAGTTCGCCGTGGACGTGGTCGATCATCAGGTCGAGCAGCTCGGCCCGGCCGGGGACGTAGGTGTAGAGCGACATGGGGGAGACGCCGAGCTGCTCGGCGACGCGGCGGATGGTGACGGCGTCGATGCCGTCGGCGTCGGCCAGGGCCACCGCGGCGCGAACGACGTCGGCGGTGGCCAGTTTGGGTTTCGGGCCGCGGCGCGGGGGTGCCGGCACGCCCCAGAGCAGTTCGATCGCCCGCCGCGGGTCGCCGTCACCGTTCTCCTGCGTGCTCACGCCGGCCATTCTGCCCACCTGATTTCCGTACAACGTACAGAGTTGTGCTAATCTCTTCTTCGTACACTGTACAGAGTTAAAGGGGCAGGATGACTCCGCAGATCCACGCCGAGGGACTTCGCAAGCGCTACGGCGACGCGTACGCCCTCGAGGGGTTCGATCTCTCCGTCCCGGCCGGCACCCTCTGCGGCCTGCTGGGACCCAACGGCGCGGGCAAGACCACCGCGGTCCGCGTGCTCTCCACGCTGCTGCGCCACGACGGCGGCGTCGCGCGGGTGGCCGGGCACGACGTCGCCACCGAACCGGCGAAGGTGCGTTCGGCGATCGGGCTGGTCGGGCAGCAGGCCGCCGTCGACGAAATCCTGTCCGGGCGCCAGAACCTGATCCTGTTCGGCCGGCTGCACCACCTGGGCCGCCGCGAGGCCACCCGCCGCGCCGACGACCTCCTGGAGCGGTTCGGCCTCGCCGGCACCGGTGCGAAGCCGGTGTCGGCCTACTCGGGCGGGATGCGGCGGCGCCTGGACCTCGCCGCGTCGCTGCTGGCCGCCCCGCGGGTGCTGTTCCTCGACGAGCCGACGACCGGACTCGACCCGCGCAGCCGGCTGGAGGTCTGGCGGGCGGTCCGGTCGCTGGTCGCGGACGGGACGACGGTGCTGCTCACGACCCAGTACCTGGAGGAGGCCGACCAGCTGGCCGACCGGATTTCTCTGGTCGAGCACGGCCGGGTGATCGCCGAAGGCACCCCGGCGGAGCTGAAGGGCTCGCTCGGGGCGACCCGGATCGAGCTGGTGCTCACCGATCCGGACGCCCTCGGCGCCGCGGCCGGGCTGCTCGCCCGGGTCACCGGAGCCGATCCGGTCACCGAGGAACTGCGGGTGAGCGCGCCGGCCGAGCCGTCGATGCTGACCGACGTGGTGCGGGAGCTGGCGGCGGCCGAGCTGGCGTTCGCCGACGTGGCGCTGCGGCACCCGACGCTGGACGAAGTGTTCTTGGAGCTGACGGGGGTGGCGCGATGAGGTGGGCGATCGAAGACGGCTGGACGCTGACCCAGCGCTACCTCGCGCAGCTGGCCCGGCGCCCGGCCCGTCTCGCCGGGGTGGTGGCGTTCCCGATCCTGATGGTGCTGATCTTCGCCTACCTGCTCGGCGGCGGGATGAGCGTGCCCGGCGGCGGCTCCTACCAGGAGTTCCTGATGCCGGGGATGTTCGCGATGACCATGGCCTTCGGGCTGTCGGGGACGATGATCGCGGTGCTGGACGACACCGGCAAGGGCGTCACCGACCGGTTCCGGTCGCTGCCGATGGCGCCCTCGGCGGTGTTCACCGGCCGGGTGGCGGCGGATCTGGTGAACGCCGTCCTCGCGCTGGCCGTGCTGCTCGGCTGCGGGTTCGCCGTCGGCTGGCGCCCGCACGGCAGCCTGGGCGAGACCCTCGCGGCGCTGGGCCTGCTGCTCCTGCTGCGGACGGCGCTGGTCTGGGCCGGGATCTACCTGGGCCTGCTGACGTCGGATCCGTCGATGGTGTCGCTGGTGCAGACCCTGGAATTCCCGTTCGGGTTCCTCTCCGGCGCGTTCGTGGCGACCTCGACGATGCCGGCCTGGCTGGGCACCGTGGCAGAGTGGAACCCGTTGTCCTCCACGGTCACCGCGGCGCGGCTGCTGTTCGGCAACCCGGGCGCGGCCGGCACGTCCTGGGTGAGTGCGCACGCGGTGGCGATGGCCGTGGTCTGGCCGCTGGTGCTGCTGGCGGTGTTCGTGCCGTTGACGGTGCGACGGTACGGGAGGCTGGGGAACTGAACGTCTGCTTCGCACCAGGCGAACCACCACGAGCGGGCCGCCTGCTGGTCGACGGCCGTGACCTGTCCATTGCGGACGGTCTGCCGGAACTGCTCGCCGGCGACGACGCCTTCTGGGCGACGGCGGCGCAGGCGGCGTTGCGGCTGGTCGCGGCCGGACGGCTGCTGCCGGGCGTCACCGAGGGCGGGCACGACGCCTGGCGCGTCGGCCCGCTGGAACCGGCGGAAGCGGCGTGGCTGCGGGACCTCGCGGCCGCGATGCCGCCGGACGAGCGGGCGCCGGGGCCACTGCTGCGGGCCTTCCTCGACGCCGTCGCCGACACGCTGCCCCGCACGCCCGCCGCGGCCAAGGCGGCCGGGACGCGGCTGTTCGCCGCCGTCGCACCCCAGCGCGCGGATTCCCTGCGCGACTGGGCCGACGAACTGGCCGCCGGCCTGGATTCGGGCATCCGGGTGTCCCTGCGGGTGGAGGCACCGGAGGGCTTCGAATCCGGCCGGCTCCACGCGGTGGTCCAGGTGCACAGCCTGGCCGACCCGGGGCAGATCGCCGACGCGGCGCAGTTGTGGGAAACCGGGCGGTTCGGGCCGCGGGCCCGCATCGACGTCCTGCTCGCCCTGCGCCGCGGGGCACAGGTGTGGCCGGCGCTGAGCCCGCTGCTGACCTCGGCGGTGCCGGCCGAGGTGACCCTCGGCGAGGACGACGTCGCCGAGCTGGTCGCGGCCGCGGGCCCGCGGCTGGCGGCCGCCGGGATCGACGTGCACTGGCCCGCAGAGCTGGCGGGCTCGCTGACCGCGCGGGCCGTCGTCCGCGCCGGCGACGACCCCGGCGACCTGCCGTCGTTCTTCGGCGGCGGCCGCGCCCTGGCGTTCGACTGGCAGCTCGCCCTCGGCGGTGAGGTGCTGACCGAGGCGGAGCTGGACGCCCTCGCCGAAGCGCGCCGCCCGGTCGTGCGGCTGCGCGACAGGTGGGTGCTGGTCGACCCGGCGCTGGCGGCGAAGGCGCGGGAGCGGGCGCTCAAGCCGCTGAACCCGGTCGACGCGCTGGGTGCGGTCCTGTCGGGGACCACCGAGGTCGACGGCGAAGTGGTCGAGGTCGTCACCGGCGGCTGGCTGGCCCGGTTGCGGGAACGGCTGGCGCAGCCACCGGAACCCCAGACACCCCCGGCCGGGCTGGCCGCGACGCTGCGGGACTACCAGCTGCGGGGCCTGCAGTGGCTCGCCACCGTCACCGGGCTCGGCCTCGGCGGGTGCCTCGCCGACGACATGGGCCTGGGCAAGACGGTCACGCTGATCGCGCTGCACCTGCACCGGGCGTCGGGGCCGACCCTGGTGGTGTGCCCGGCCTCGCTGCTGGGCAACTGGGAACGCGAGATCCGCCGGTTCGCCCCCGGCGTGCCGGTGCGGCGCTTCCACGGCAGCGCCCGCTCCCTCGACGAGCTCGACGGGTTCGTCCTGACCACCTACGGCACGCTGCACACCGATCCCGCGCCGCTGGCCGCGGTGCGGTGGGGGCTGCTGGTCGCCGACGAGGCGCAGCACGTCAAGAACCACCGCTCGGGCACCGCGAAGGCGCTGCGGCTGGTGCCGGCGGCGGCGCGGGTGGCGCTGACCGGGACGCCGGTGGAGAACACGCTCTCGGAGCTGTGGGCGATCCTCGACTGGACCGCGCCCGGGCTGCTGGGTTCGCTGAGCGAGTTCCGGACGCGGTGGGCGAAGCCGATCGAGGCTGGCGACACCGCGGCGGCCGAGCGGCTGTCGCGGTTGCTGCGGCCGTTCCTGCTGCGACGGCGCAAATCCGACCCGGGGATCGCGCCCGAGCTGCCGGCGAAGACCGAGACCGACCGGCCGGTGGCCTTGAGCGCGGAGCAGGTGGCGCTGTACGAGGCGGTCGTGCGGGAGATGATGGCCGACATCGCCGCGAGCGACGGGATGGCCCGGCGCGGCCGGATCGTCAAGCTGCTGACCGCGCTCAAGCAGATCTGCAACCACCCCGCGCAGTACCTGAAGGAGCCGGGCGGCCGGTCGGGCAAGGTGGAGCTGCTCGACGAGCTGCTGGACACCATTCTCGCCACCGGCGGCGCGGTGCTGGTGTTCACCCAGTACGTCGCCATGGCGCGGCTGCTGGAGAAGCACCTGGCCGGGCGGGGGATCGCGACGCAGCTGCTGCACGGCGGGACCCCGGTGGCGCGGCGCGAGGAGCTGGTGGCGCGGTTCCAGAACGGCGAGGTGCCGGTGTTCCTGCTGTCGCTGAAGGCGGCCGGGACGGGCCTGAACCTCACCCGCGCCGACCACGTCGTGCACTTCGACCGCTGGTGGAACCCGGCGGTGGAGGACCAGGCGACCGACCGGGCGTACCGGATCGGGCAGACCCGGCCGGTCCAGGTGCACCGGCTCGTCGCCGAGGGCACGGTCGAAGACCGGATCGCGGCGATGCTGCGGGAGAAGCGGGCGCTGGCCGAGGCGGTCCTGGCCGGCGGCGAGGCCGCGTTGACCGAACTGTCGGACACCGAGCTGGCCGAGCTCGTCGAACTGAGGAGCCGCGGATGAGCGACGACCGGGTACGCGGCTTCCCCGCGTTCGGCGCGGGCGGGCACCTGGCGCGTTCGTGGTGGGGCCGGGCGTGGGTGCGCGCGATGGAGGACACCGCGCTGGACCTGCGTCAGCTGAAGAAGGGCCGCAAGTACGCGGCGGCCGGCCTGGTCGGCCCGATCACGGTCAGCCCGGGCCGCATCGCGGCGACGGTCGAGGACGCCGACGGCGGCCCGTACCGCACGCAACTGCGGCTGGCGGAGCTGCCGGAGCCGGACTGGACGCGGTTCCTCGACCGGGTCGCCTCCCGCGCCGGGCACCTGGCGGCCCTGATGGATCGCGACCTGCCACCGGACCTCGTCGAGGCGGCCGGCGTCGACCTCCTGCCGGGGATCGGCGACCTCGACCCGGAGTGCGACTGCCCGGGCTGGGAGTTGCCCTGCCGCCACGCGGCGGCGCTGTCGTTCCAGGCTTCGTGGCTGCTCGACGCGGACCCGTTCCTGCTGTTGCTGATGCGCGGCAAGGGGGAGCGGGAGCTCCGGTCCGAGCTGGAGAGCCGCACGGCACCGGTGGCTTCGGCTTCGGCCTCGGCTTCGCCGGAGTCGGACCGGGTGCCGGGGGAGCTGCCTTCGCTCGACGCGTTCCGGCCGTCGGGTGCCCCGTCGATCCCGGCGGCGCCGGGGGTGCCTGCCGCGGCGTTCGAGCTGCTGGCGGAGAACGCGGCCGGCCGGGCGCGGGCGTTGCTGGCCGGACGGCCGTGGCCACGACGGCAGGACGCGGTCCGCTTGGCGGCGGAGTTCCCCGCGGTGGCGGGACGGCTGGGTGAGGGTGCGGGCTTCGCGCGGGCGGTGGCGGCGTGGCGCTTCGGCGGGCCGGACGGCCTGGAGGTGCTGGAAGCGGCCTGGACCCCACCGAAAGCGGTGGTGGCGGCCGCCCGGGCGGCCCTGGCGGAGGCCGAGGGGGAGCCGGTGTTCGAGCGGAACCGGTGCACGGTGGGTGCGGTGCAGCTGAGGCTGGATCGCCGCGGCCGGTGGCACCCGTACCGGCTCGAGGGGCAGGAGTGGTGGCCCGCGGGCGTGCCGGAGAGCGACCCGGGCTTGCTGGTGGGCTGAGCTCGACCGCGCCCGGGCGGCCCAGCGCGGCGGTACCCATTCAGTCCGCGACTGCCAGGGTCTGCTGGTGGGCTGAGCCGCGGTCGGGCTACGGCGGCGCGCGGCGGCCCGACCGCGGCTGCCGGGATCCTCGTGCGCCTTCACTCGCCGGGCCGCGCCGCTTCCACCCTCCCGGCCGCACCCTTGCCGCCGCTTCCCTGGCCGGTGGTGAGGTCGCGAATGACTCATTCGGGACACCGGAGGTCCC
>NZ_JBSFNC010000136.1:0-25069 GCF_053586895.1 Amycolatopsis sp. NPDC003731
ATTCGGGACCTGGGATGCCCCGAATGAGTCATTCGCGACACCGCGGGCCCGCCCCCGCGCGCGTGGCCCGACTTTGCCGGAACCCGGCCGCCGCGGGCGATTTCGGCCGATCGACTCCGTGGGACCGATCGGCACCCCGATGTTCACACCGTCAGGACCAGGAGTGATGCCGCCAGGCTCGGCAAAATGCGAATTCGCCCCACACGAAAGGCCGCTTCGCCGAGCAGGAGGGAATCGCGATATGGCCCAGCCGCGAAACCACGCCACCCCGTCCGTCCGAACGCGCCGGGAGGCCTACCTCCCGATACGCATTCCCCGGGAACTGTGGGTGTGCGTCTACCAGGTCCGCCGGGACGTCACCGTGCTGGAAGTGGGCGGTGAAGTGGACGTGTGCGGCCTCGCCGACCTGCGTTCCGCCTTCGCGGGCCTGCTGGGCACGGGCAACCGGCTCGTGGTCCTCGACTTCGGCCGGGTCGGGTTCTTCAGCGCGGGTGGTGTCGGCGTCCTGGAGCACGCGCGGCGCACGCTCCAGGACGCAGGGATCCCTTTGCGGCTGGCCCACCCGTCGCGGGCCGTCCTGCGCCCGCTCACCGCGCTCGGGCTCGTCGGCCGGTTCGACATCCACGCCGGCGTCGGCCGGGCCGTCACGGCGCCGGCCGGTGGGTGACCGCGGTCAGTAGCGTCCGGTCGCCGGCGTGCGCGTGGCCGGGACGCGGTAGGCCCAGTGCGGTTCCGCGGCCCGGCGCTCCCGCCGCGACCGCCGGATCAGGACCAGCAGCCACAGCACGCCGATCAGCGCGATCACGCCCTGGCCCAGCCAGGTCGTCGCGGTGTACACCGTCGCCACGTCTTCCGGGGGCACCACGAGGCCGCGCGGGTCGAACTGCGCCACCTGCCCGGTCAGCACCAGGGCGACCACCAGCGCGATGGCCGACATCGAGTCCCACAGCGCGTGCAGCAGCGCGACGCCGAGAAACGCCAGCGCCAGGCGCAGGCTCAGCACGAAGTGCTCGCGCGTGCTCCACGAGAACAGCAACCCGCCGAGGATGGCGGTCCACAGCCCATGCCCGACCGGCGCGAGCAGCCCGCGCAGCAGCTCGGTCGTGACCAGATCGGTCAGCGACAGGCCCCGGTCGGTGAACAACGAGGTGAGCGCGTAGCCCGCGGATTCGAAGGCGGAGAAGCCGAACCCGACCGTCGCGCCGAGGATGATCCCGTCCCGCATGGACTTCACGGCCAGCCCGCGCGTCAGCAGCGCCAGCGCGACCAGCTTGACCGCCTCTTCGATCAACCCGACCCACAGGTACAGCCACGTCGAGGAGTAGAGCAGGTAGGCCTCCAGCACCGACGCGCCGAGAACGCCGAGCACCCCGCCGACGAGGAAGGTCCGGAACACCAGCTCGGCGGTGATCTCCCCGGAGTCGCGGCGTTCGAACGCCCACGCCACGAACGTCACCGGCACCAGGAAACTGCCCAGCAGCACCAGCGTCGGCAGGAGGTTGGGGTTGCCGGTCGCATACGTCACCACCACCGACAGCACCCACAGCACCAGGCCGACCACGAAGATCCGCGCCCACGCCCGCCGGCGGGGACGGCGGCCGGCGGTGGTCATCGGCGCCTCCCGAACCGCTCGCCGCGCCCGGTGGCCGCGGTGTCGACGAACGCGCGGAAGCGCCCGGGTGAGCCGGGTTCGGCGATGCCGTCGAACCCCTGCGGGCAGCGCAGTGCCGCCCATCCCCGCCGGCCGCCCTCGGAATCGACGCGGTACAGCGCGAAAACCTCGGCGAGCGGCTCGTCGTCGAGTTCGTACAGCACCGCTGGCGTCAGCCCGGTCAGCTCCAGCGCGCCGCCGGCCGCGGCGAGCCGGCCGCCGAAGCGGCGCAGCAGGTCGAGCAAGCCCTCGCCGGGGTGCTCGACCCGGGACAGGTCGACGACGAAGAACCGGGAACCCGCGTGCACCAGCCCGGCCAGGTACCCCGCGAGGGTCTGTGACGCCGCCGCGTCCGCCCGTCCGGCGATCGCCACGACGGTGTAACGCCCGGGGTGCAGAGTGGAGCTGATGGTGAACTCGTCCGGGGGTGTCGCGCCGGTGAGCAGCTGATCCAGCTCCGCGAGCGAAGCAGGCGGATGGGAGAGCCTGGTGGTCATGGTGATCCTCCGGTGGTCGGGTTTTCGTGGGCCAGGTGTTCGTGCACCAGCCGGACGGCCATGGCGCCCTCGCCGACCGCCGAGGCCACCCGCTTGACCGAGCCGTGCCGGACGTCGCCGACGGCGAACACCCCGGGACTGCTCGTCTCCAGCGGCAACGGCGCCCGAGGACGGGCCCGCCACACCTCCGCGTCCCGGAACGCGTCGGCGTCGGCCCCGGTGAACACGAACCCGTCCTCGTCGAGCGCGATGCGGCCCGACAGCCAGCGGGTGTGGGGCGCGGCCCCGATGAAGACGAACAGCGCACGGGCGGCGAGCCGGTTCCGCTCGCCGGTGCGGTTGTCCTCGGTCACGACCGCCGACATCGTCTTGCCGTCCTCGACGACCTCGCGGACTTCGGTGTGCAGGTGGACCTGGATCCGCGGGTGCCTGCCGACCTGGTCGACCAGGTAGCGCGACATGTCCTTGCCGAGGTCGCCGCCGCGCACCAGCAGGTGCACCACGGGCGAGGTCGCCGCCAGGAACACCGCGGCCTGTCCCGCGGAGTTCCCGCCGCCGACCACCGCGACCGGGTCGGTCCGGCACTGCCGGGCCTCCTGCGGGGTCGCGGCGTAGTAGAGGCACGTGCCTTCGAGGTGTTCGAGCCTCGGCAGGGGCAGGCGCCGGTACCGGGCGCCACTGGCGATGATCACCGTGCGCGTGACGATCTCGGTGCCGTCGTCAAAGCCCACCGCGTACAGCCCGTCCCGGGGGACGAGCGTGCGCGCCTCGCCCGGGACGGCGACCCGGACCCCGAACTTGGCCGCCTGGATCACCGACCGCTCGGCCAGTTCCGCACCCGAGATCCCGGATGGGAAACCGAGGTAGTTCTCGATCCGCGACGTCGTGCCGGCCTGCCCGCCCGCGGCGACGGCGTCGAACGCCGACGTCGCGAGTCCTTCGGACGCGGCGTAGACGACGGCCGCGAGCCCGCCGGGTCCGGCGCCGACCACGAGCACGTCACGCACACCCGCCGCGGGTTCCTCGTGCCGCAGCCCCATCGCGCACGCCAGTTCGGTGTTGCTGGGGTTGCGCAGCACGCCGGAGCCGGGCAGCACCACGACCGGGGTTTCGGCGGCGGTGACGCCGAGCCGGCGCAGCAGCGCTTCGGCGCCGCGGTCCTTGTCCAGGTCGTCCAGCCGGTACGGCAGGCGGTTGCGGGCCACGAACTCCAGCAGCCGCCGGGTGTCCGGCGAATAGCACGAGCCGACGATCCGCAGCCCGTCTCCGGAGCCGATGAGCACCGCGCGGCGGACGAAGTAGGCGTGCAGGATCAGATCGCCGAGGACCGGGTCGCCGAGCACCAGCCGCTTCAGCTCGCCGACTCCGATGACGAGCACCTCGCCGGGTTCCGCGGCGACCGCGGTGAAGAACGACGGCTGCCCCTCGAGCAGGCCCAGTTCGCCGAGGAACCGCCCCGGCCCGTGGACCCGCACGGTTCTGGTGTCGTCCCCTTCGCGGTGCTGGATGGCGACCTTGCCGCTCAAGACGACGTACCAGTCCGTCGTCCGTTCCCCTTGCGCGTAGAGCACTTCGCCCGGCCGCACCGGCCGGCGCTCGCCCGCGGTGGAGAGCGTTTCGAGCTGCTCGCGGGTCAGCCGGGGGAACGCGCCGTGCGGATCCGGAGTCTCGACGAGGTCGTGCGCCGAAAGCGTCATACGAACGCCTCGTGTGCATAGCACCAGCGCCAGTTCTCCCCGGGCTCGAACGAGCGCACGATGGGATGGCCGATGGCGTGGGCGTGCCGGCTCGCGTGCTTCATCGGCGACGAGTCGCAACAGCCGACGTGCCCGCAGGTCAGGCACAGCCGCAGGTGCACCCACGGGGTCCCGGCCGTGAGACACTCCTCGCAGCCTTGCGGAGTGCGGGGCACCACGTCTCGGACGAGAGCCAGGTGCGGATCGGTGACGGCGGTCATGTCTTCGCCTCCTCGGGCGAGTCGAGCGCTTGGTCCAGCCAGTCGCGCAGAACGTTTTCCGGGGCCGCGCCCGCCTGCCGCCGGACGACCTCGCCGCCGCGGAGCACGAGGAGCGTCGGCACGGCCATGACGTCGAACCGGCGCGCCACTCCCGGCGCCCGGTCGACGTCGACCTTGACGAGCTTCACCTTCCCGGCCCGGGCGCGGGCGAGCCGGTCCAGCGCCGGGCTCACCGATCGGCAGGGGCCGCACCAGGTGGCCCAGAGGTCGACGAGCACCGGGATGCCCGCCTGCTCGGCAATCCGCGCGAAGTCGTCGTCGCCCGCGTCGACCACCCACGGCAGCGGCCGGTGGCAGTGGCCGCACTTCGGCGACCCGTCGGCGGCGACGGGGATCCGGTTGGTCTTCCCGCAGTGCTCGCAGGTGATGGTGACGGTAGACATTAGGCAGCCTCCTCGTCCCCGCCGCGGAATTGGACGGCCAGGTCGCCGTCGGCCGCGTCCACGACGATCGTCAGCCCCTCGGCCAGCTCCCCTCGCAGCAGCGCGCGCCCGATCCGCGTCTCGACCTCGTGGGAGATGTAGCGGCGCAACGGCCGGGCTCCGTACACCGGGTCGAACCCGCGCTCGGCGATGAACCGCCGCGCGTCGCCGGTGAGCTCGACCGCGATGCCCTGCTCGGCCAGCCGGCTGCGCAGCTGGTCGAACTGCAGGTCCACGATCCGCTCGATCTCCGGCAGGCCCAGCGGGGTGAACAGCACGATGTCGTCGACGCGGTTGAGGAACTCCGGCCGGAAGTGGTGGCGCAGCTCCGCCAGCACCGCGTCCCGTGCCTCCGCCTTGATCTCGCCGGAGGAGGTGACGCCGTCGAGCAGGTGCTGCGAGCCGATGTTGGACGTCATGATGATCACGGTGTTGCGGAAGTCGACGAGCCTGCCCTGCGCGTCGGTGATCCGGCCGTCGTCGAGCACCTGCAGCAGCGTGTTGAACACGTCCGGGTGGGCCTTCTCGATTTCGTCGAACAGCACCACCGAGTACGGCTTGCGCCGCACCGCTTCGGTGAGCTGGCCGCCTTCGTCGTAGCCGACGTACCCCGGTGGCGCGCCGAGCAGCCGGGAGACCGTGTGCCGCTCCTGGTACTCGCTCATGTCGAGCCGGACCATGTTGTCCTCGCTGTCGAACAACGCCCCGGCGAGGGACTTCGCCAGCTCCGTCTTCCCGACCCCGGTGGGGCCGAGGAAGATGAACGACCCGATCGGCTTGCGCGGGTCGCGGATCCCGGACCGGGCTCGGATGATCGCGTCGGCGACCAGCCGGACGGCCTCGTCCTGCCCGACGACCCGCTCGTGCAGGATCTCGTCGAGGCGCAGCAGCTTTTCGCGTTCGCCTTCCTGCAGCCTGAAGACCGGGATGCCGGTCCACTGCGAGACGATCTCGGCGATCTCGTCTTCGGTGACGACCTCGCGCAGCAGCCGCTTTTCGCCCTGTTTCCGCGCCAGCCGTTCCTCTTCGCCTTCGAGCTGGCGCTCCAGCTCGCGGATCTCGCCGTAGCGCAGCTCGGCTGCGCGGTTGAGGTCGTAGTTCCGTTCCGCTTCTTCGGCTTCGTGGCGCACCCGCTCCAGTTCCGACCGCAGCTCCTGCACCCGCCGGATCGCCTGGCGTTCGGCGTCCCACTGCGCCTTCTTGGCGTCGGTTTCGGCCCGCAGGTCCGCCAGTTCCCGGCGCAGCTCCTCCAGCCGTGCCTTGCTCGCGTGGTCGGTTTCCTTGGCCAGCGCGGCCTCTTCGATCTCCAGCCGCGTCAGCCGCCGGGTCAGCTCGTCGAGCTCGGCGGGCATCGAGTCGATTTCCGTGCGCAGGCGCGCGCACGCCTCGTCGACGAGGTCGATCGCCTTGTCCGGCAGGAACCGGTCGGTGATGTAGCGGTGCGACAGCACGGCGGCGGCGACCAGCGCGCCGTCCTGGATCTTGACGCCGTGGAACACCTCCAGCCGCTCGCGCAGCCCGCGCAGGATGGAGATGGTGTCCTCAACGGCGGGTTCGTCCACGACGACCGGCTGGAAACGCCGTTCCAGCGCGGCGTCCTTCTCGATGTGCTTGCGGTACTCGTCCAGCGTGGTGGCGCCGATCATGTGCAGTTCACCGCGGGCCAGCATCGGCTTGAGCATGTTGCCCGCGTCCATCGCGCCTTCGGTGGCGCCCGCACCGACGATCGTGTGCAGCTCGTCGACGAACAGGATGATCCGGCCCGCGGCGGCCGTGACCTCGCCGAGCACGGCCTTGAGCCGCTCCTCGAACTCGCCGCGGTACTTGGCCCCGGCCACCAGCGCGCTCATGTCGAGCGAGAAGATCGTCCGGTCCCGCAGGCCCTCGGGCACGTCGCCGCGCACGATCCGCTGCGCGAGCCCTTCGACGATCGCGGTCTTGCCGACGCCGGGATCGCCGACGAGCACGGGGTTGTTCTTCGTCTTGCGCGACAGGATCTGGACCACCCGGCGGATCTCGGCGTCACGCCCGATCACCGGGTCCAGCTTCCCGGCGCGCCCGTCGGCGACCAGGTCGCGGCCGTACTTCTCCAGCGCCTCGTAAGCGCCCTCGGGCGTCGCCGAGGTGACGCGCTGGTTGCCGCGGATCTTCGTCAGCGCGGTCAGGAACGACTCGCGCGTCACGCCGTGCTCGCGCAGGACCCGCCCGGCCGCCGACTTCGTCCCCTCCTCGGCCAGCGCCAGGACCAGGTGCTCGACGGAGACGTACTCGTCCTTGAGCCGCCGGGCTTCCCGCTCGGCGCTGTCGAGCAGCCCGGCCAGCCGCCGGGTGACGTAGACCTGCCCCGGCGAGGCGCCGGGCCCGGTCACCTTCGGCCGGCGACGCAGCTCCGCTTCGGCCGCGGCGCGCAGCGCGTCGACGTCGGCCCCGGTCTGCGCGAGCAGCCGCGGGACGAGGCCTTCGGGCTGGTCGAGCAGCGCGAGCAGCAGGTGTTCGCCGTCGGTCTCGGTGTGTCCGAGGCGTCCCGCGAGGCTCTGGGCCTCCTGCAGTGCTTCCTGCGACTTCTGGGTCAGCTTGCTCATGTCCATCGCCGGTGGCTCCTGACTCGGGCTTCGAGGACGTCGATGCGGTCGAGCAGGTCGAGCACCAGCCCGAGCGCGGCGTAGTTGAGGGACAGGGTGGCGCGCAACCGCTGGATCCGGGCCAGTCTGGCCACAGTGGACAGGGGGAAGCACGGGCGCCCGTTCGCGTCCGGGGTCGACTCCACCAGGCCGAGTGCCGCGAACCGGCGGACCAGCTCGGGGTGCAGCCCGCTGCGCACGGCCACCGTCTCGAGGTCGAGCCGGGCCGGGCGGACGAGCACGTACCGCGCCATCAGGTCCTCCTGGGATCGAAGTCGGACACCGCGGCGAGCTGTTCGTACAGCTCGCGTTCGCGCTTGCTCGGGCGCTTCGGCACCATGATCCGGACCTCGGCGTAGAGGTCGCCCGGCTTGCCCTTCGGGTTCGGCATGCCCTCCCCGCGCAGCCGCAGCCGCCGCCCGCTGGACGAGCCCGCCGCGACGCGCGCCTTCACCTCGCCGCCGGGGGTGGTGATCGGGACCGTGGCGCCGAGCGCGGCCTCCGACGGCGTCACGGGGAGCTGGACGTGGATGTCCCGCCCTTCCAGGCGGTACCGGCGGTCGGGCCGGATCCGGGCGACGAGGTAGAGGTCCCCGGGGGCGGCGTTGCCGGAGCCGCGCCCGCCCTGTCCGGCCAGCCGGATGCGCTGCCCGTCGAGCACCCCAGGCGGGATCTTGACGTCGTATTCGCGGTCACCGCCGATGGTCAGGTGTCGCCGTCCGCCGCGGTAGGCCTCCTCGACGGTCAGCTCCAGCTCGGCTTCCTGGTCCGCGCCCGGGACCGGGCCGCCGCGGCCCCGGCCGCCGAAGAGGCCGCCGAGGAGGTCTTCGAGGTCGACGCCCTCGAACCCTTCGAACCCACCGCCGGAGGTGGCGTAGCGGACCCGGCCGCCGCGCGGTCCGGCGCCGGCGCCGACGCGCTGCTCCCAGTCGTCGGGCACCTGCCGGAAGTCCGCGCCGAACCGGTCGTACTTGCGCCGCTGGTCCGGGTCGGACAGCACCTGGTAGGCCTCGCCGATCTCCCTGAACCGTTCCTCGGCCTCCGGGTCCTTGTTCACGTCCGGGTGGTTTTCGCGGGCGAGCTTCCGGTACGCCCGCTGGATCTCGTCGGGCCCGGCGTCCCGGCCGACGCCGAGCGTGGCGTAGAAGTCCCGTGCCACGGGCCCTCACCTCCGCGGCTGGGCCACGGTGACCGCGGTCGGCCGCAGCTGCCCGCCACCGGTTCCGTACCCCGGCCGGACCACCCGGGTCACCGTGTTCGGTTCGGTGCCCGGCTCGTCGACGACGGCGACCACTTCGTGCCGGGCCGGGTCGAACGGGACGCCGCTCTCGTCGTCGCGCTCGTACCCGAGCCCGGTCAGCAGCTGCACGGCCTGGTCGCGGATGGCCAGCACCCCCTGCACGACGGCGGTGGGATCGGCCTCGGCGTGCGCGAGCGCCAGTTCCAGGTTGTCGATGACGGGGAGGAAGGCCGCCGCGACCCGGGCCCGTTCGGCCGCCCGCTCGGCGCGCAGCTCCGCCACGTGCCGCTTGCGGGTGTTGTCGGCGTCGGCCATCGCCCGGCGCCAGCGGTCCTCGCATTCGGCCGCCTTCGCCTCGAGCTCCCGGATCCGGTCCTGCCCCGCCGCCGAGACGGGCGCGTCCTGGGGGCGGGGTTCCGCGCCCGTCCCGGCGGCATCCGCGGCGGCTGTCCCCGACTCCGCGGATTTCCCTGTGGTGGCCATGGTTTCCTCACGCTCGGTCGAAGTCGGCGTCGATCACGTCGTCGTCCTCGGACTGCTCTCGTTGCGGCGGCGGACCGCCGTCGCCGGCCGGCCTGGCCGCGGTGAGCCCGGCCAGCACCTGCTGCAGTTCCGAGGTCAGCTCGCGCACCCGGTCCAGCGGCGCGTTCGACTGGACGGCTTCGCGGGCGTCGGTGATCAGCATCTCGGCGCGGGCCTTCTCGTGCGCCGGCGTTCGGTCCGTGATCGCCTTCTCGGCCTGATAGGCGACGGTGTCCAGCAGGTTGCGCGCCTCGACCTCCTCGCGCAGGCGTTCGTCGTCGGCGCGGTTGCGCTCGGCCTCGCTGACCATCCGTTCGATCTCGGACTTGTCGAGGTTCGAGCTCTCGGTGATCGTGATGCCCTGCTCGGCGCCGGTGTCCTTGTCGCGCGCGGTGACGTTGACGATGCCGTTCGCGTCGACGTCGAACGTCACCTCGATCTGCGGCTCGCCGCGCGGGGCCGGCCGGATGTCCTTGAGCTGGAACCGCCCGAGCACCCGGTTGTCGGCCGCGCGCTCGCGCTCGCCCTGCAGCACCACGATGTCGACCGCGGGCTGGTTGTCTTCCGCGGTGGAGAACACCTCGGTGCGCCGCGCCGGGATCGTCGTGTTCCGCTCGATGATCTTCGTCATCACGCCGCCGCGGGTCTCCACGCCCAGGGACAGCGGGGTGACGTCGAGCAGCAGGACGTCCTTGACCTCGCCCTTGAGCACCCCGGCCTGCACGGCGGCGCCGAGCGCGACGACCTCGTCCGGGTTGACGCTCATGTTCGGGTCCTTGCCGCCGGTCAGCCGGCGGACCAGGCTCTGCACGGCCGGGATCCGGGTCGAGCCGCCGACCAGGATGACCTCGTCGATGTCGTTCGCGCTGACCTTGGCGTCGGCCATCGCCTGCCGCACCGGTCCGAGGCAGCGCTCGACCAGATCGGCGGTGATCTGCTCGAACTCCGAGCGCCGGACAGTGGCGGTCAGGTGTTTCGGCCCGCTCGCGTCGGCGGTGATGAACGGCAGGTTGACGCTCGTCTGGGCGACCGAGGACAGCTCGACCTTGGCCTTCTCCGCCGCCTCGAACAGCCGCTGCAACGCCTGCGCGTCCTGCCGCAGGTCGATGCCGTTGTCCGCGGCGAACTTGTCGGCGAGGAAGTCCACGACCCGGCGGTCGAAGTCGTCGCCGCCGAGGTGGCTGTCGCCCGCGGTCGCCCGGACCTCGACCACGCCGTCGCCGACGTCGAGCAGGCTCACGTCGAACGTGCCACCGCCGAGGTCGAAGACCAGCACGGTCTCGTGCTGCTGGGAGTCCAGCCCGTAGGCCAGCGCCGCGGCGGTCGGCTCGTTGATGATCCGCAGGACGGTCAGCCCGGCGATCTTCCCGGCGTCCTTGGTCGCCTGCCGCTGCGCGTCGTTGAAGTACGCGGGCACGGTGATCACGGCCTCGGTCACCCGCTCACCGATGTTCTTGCCCGCGTCGTCGGCCAGCTTGCGCAGCACCTGCGCGCTGATCTCCTCCGGCGAGTAGAGCTTGCCGCGGATGTCGAAGCGGACGACGCCGCCCTCGCCCTCGACGACGTCGAACCCGACCGCCTTGGCCTCGTCGGAGACCTCGTCGAACTTGCGGCCGATGAACCGCTTCGCCGAGTAGATCGTGCCCTTCGGGTTGAGGATCGCCTGGCGGCGGGCGAGCTGCCCGACCAGCCGTTCACCGCTTTCGGTGAACCCGACGACCGACGGGGTCGTCCGGGCCCCCTCCGAGTTGGGGATGACCCGCGGCTCACCCGCTTCCCAGACGGCGATCACCGAGTTGGTCGTGCCGAGGTCGATGCCGACCGCCTTGGCCATCACGCACCTCCGGACTCGGCGGGCAGGTTCGCCAGCAGCGCGCGGGCGTCGGCGGCGACCTCGGCGTCGGCGACGACCTCGTACCGGGTGGGCGTCATCGCGCGGACCGACGCGAAGTCCCGGCGGCCGCGCTGCAGCGCGTGGGCGACCAGACCGAAGACCGCCCCGACGATCGCGCCGAAGACGAGCCCGTAGAGGGCGAGCGTCAGCGTGGCGAGGACGGGGGTGAACCAGTTGAACAGGCCGAACAGCCAGCCGATCAGGAGCCCGGTGAGGGCTCCGGAGCCGGCGCCGCGCAGGGCGGCTCCGCCGTAGTCGAGCCGGCCGATGACCTGCTCGACCAGCTGCACGTCGCGGCCGATGATGGCGGTCCGCTGCACCGGAAACCCTTGGTCGGACAGGTAGTCGACGGCACGCTCCGCGTCGCGGTAGTCGTCGTAGGAAGCGATCGGGACGCGTTCGGGGGCGTGGCGTGGGGAAGGCGCGGTGGCGCCCGGCTGTGCGGTCATGGCTCGCCTCCTAGGCGTTCGCGTGTTCTTCGGTGCGGTCGTCGGTGAGCTGCCGTCGCTCTTCGCGGTTCCCGATTTCGACCCGGCGGGGCTTGCTCGACTCGGCCACCGGGATCCGCAGGGTCAGAACGCCGCGCTCGAAGTCGGCCGACAACCGGGAGGTGTCCAGGTTGTCCCCGAGGAACAACTGGCGGCTGAACTCTCCCTGCGGCCGCTCGTCGATGATCAGTTCGGCGCTCTCGTCGCGGGCCGGCCGGCGGGTCGCCCGCACCGTGACGACATTGCGTTCGACGGACACGTCGACGTCGTCCGGATCGATTCCGGGCAGGTCGAGCGCGACACAGAATTCGTCACCACGGCGGAACGCTTCCATCGGCATCGCGCGGGGTGCCGTGCGCCCGCTCAGCACCTGCTCGCTCAGGCGTTCCCAATCACGGAAGGGATCGAAACGCATCAAGGTCATGGTCTAGTCCCATTCCGGTGCGGACCGTCCTGCCGGGAGTGTCCGATCCGCACCGATTTTCACGCTCAATTGTCCGGCGGGCAGGCGTTCCCTGCGTGCCACGCCCGGCATACGGCGACGGGGTGTGCCTGTCCGATGCGTTCCACGGTGGCAAAGGCGCCCGCTGTCCGCGTGCGCCCCGCAGGCCGAATTTCCGGGAGCGTTGTCGTCCCGGCAGAACAGGTGCCGGCGGCGTAGGGTGCGAACAGCAGGATCGGCGCCGGGGAGGCCGGAAATGACGCCCGAGAACGATGCGATTCCGCTCGGCCACGAAGCCAAAACGGACAGCTGGTGGCGCGCCCAGTTGTCGGATCTCTACGGCCTTTTCGCGATTTCGATGATGATGTTCGACGGCCGCGAAGCGGCGGACATCCTCCGGCTCGCCGCGACGTCCGTGCCGTCGCTGAGTGGTTGCACAACCGATGCGGCGTACCTCATCGACGAGGACGGCACGGTGACCCCGCAAGATGCCGCGGAAGAGGCGAATCCGGGCCTCGGCGCGGAAGTCGGCAAGCTCGGCGGGCACAGCGGGCGGATCGAACTGGCCGACGGCCACTGGCGCTGGTGCTACGCCCTGCGGGGACTGGGAGGGCTGGCGGGCAACCTCGTCGTCCGGGCCGAGAAGTCACCCTCCCGTGATGAACTCTTCCTGCTCAGCTCGCTCGGCCAGCAGACCGCCGCGGCGCTGGCCAACTCCGCTCTGCTCAAACGGGAACGGCGGCAGTCGGTGACGCTGCGGGAGCTCAACGAACAGCTGTCGACGTCGGTGAAGCGGCTCAAGCGCCAGACACAGGTGCACGACGTGCTGTCCACCATCTCGGCGTCCGGGGCCGGGGAGCCGGGGATCGCGAACGCGCTGCACGAGCTGACCGCGCTGCCGGTGGCGATCGAGGATCGGTTCGGCAACCTGCGCGCGTGGGGCGGTCCCGGCCGGCCGGACCCGTACCCGAAGGTCGCCGTGCACCGGCGCGAGGAGCTGCTGCGGCACGCCGCGACCCTGTCCGAGCCGGTCCGCGTGAAGGACCGGCTCATCTCCCTCGTCCGGCCGCGGCACGAGGTGCTCGGCGTGCTCGCCCTGATCGACCCCGGGCGGACCGCCGGCACGGACGAGGTATTCGCGCTCGAGTACGGCTCGACCGTGCTGGCGCTGGAACTGTCGCACCAGCGCAGCCTGGCCGAGGTGGAGCTACGCCTGCGCCGCGACCTCGTGGACGACCTCATCACCGGAACCGTTGACGGGAGCGCCTACGCCCGTGCCGACGCGATCGGGCACGATCTTCGCCGCCCGCACCACGTGGTCGTGCTGCGCTGGTCCGGTGAGCTCGCCGAGGACATGGTCGCCGAGGCCACGGCCCGCGCCGTGACGACGCTCGGGCTCGCCTCGCTCGTGTCGCGCCACTCGGGCGCGGTCGTGCTGCTCGTGGCCGGGCCACCGGACGGAGCGGCACTGCACGCCTCGCTGTCGGAAAGCCTCGGCGCGGAGGGCGCGATCGGGATCGGCAGCCGCTGCGACACCCCGGCGCGGTTGCCCAAGTCCTACGCGGAAGCGGTGCGGGCGCTCGAGATCCGGCGCGGCTCGCACACCCCGAACGGGGTCACGACGTTCGACCAGCTCGGGATCTACCGCATCCTCGACACCGGGCAGAACCACGCCGACGTCGTCGAGTTCGTCCGCGAGTGGCTGGGGAAACTGCTCGACTACGACGCCCAGCGCAACGCCGAGCTGGTCGCGACGCTCGCGCAGTACCTCGAATGCGGCGGCAGCTACGGCGACACCGCCGCCGCGCTGATGATCCACCGGAGCACGCTGCGCTACCGGCTCGGCCGGATCCGGGACATCACGGAGCTCGACCTCAACGACGTGGACAGCAGGCTGAACCTGCACCTCGCCACCCGGGTGTGGCAGGTGCTGCGCGGATCGGAGTGACCGGAGGCCACGATGGACCAGGAGAACCGGACCGGGCACGAGGTCACTTTCGGCGGAGTCGCGCTGGCGCCCGGGGACCACCTCTGCGTCTTCCACCGCGGCAGGACCGATCGGGACCGCCTCCTGGTCCCGTTCCTCGCCGAGGGCCTGCGGGCGGGGGACGCCGTGCTCTACCTGGCCGCCGAGGGGGAGCGGGAGACCTTCCGCGAACGGCTGGCCGCCGCCGGCGACCTCGACCTGACCGAGCCGGACGGCGGCCACCTCCGGGACGGTGAGTTCGCACCCGACGCGCTGTTCGGGATGCTGGACGGCTGGACGCGGCGCAAGCTCGCCAGCGGAGACCACTCGTTCGGGCGCATCGTCGGTGACATGAGCTGGGCCGCGCCCCGGCTGAGTCCCGCGCTGATCGATGCCCTCCTCGCCGAAGAGCTCGCGGTGACCGCCTGGGGGAAACGCTTCCCCCAGGTCGTCCTGTGCCTGTACGACCTCGACCTGTTCGGCGGCGACCTGATCATCCCGATGATCAAGGCGCACCCGAAGGTCTGGATGGCCGGGACGCTCGTCGAAAACCCCTATTACTGCTCAGCGACCGAAGCCGGGCACCACCCCGGCTTCGAACGGAGGAACACCCCGTGACCGGTTGCCGGGCCGCGGAGGCCACGCTGCTGTCGCCGGAGGACTTCTCGGTGGACCGGGGTTCGACGCGGCCTCGTACCGGAACGCGACGTTGCCCCCGGCGACCCTCGTGTGAACGGAGGATCGGCGGGTACGCGACGGCGAAAGCACCCGCGGGGAAGGAGCCTGCCGTGGTACAGCACGAGAAGTGGCTGACCGCCGTCGAAGACGTTGCCGCGCTGGACCGGGCCGGAGCGAGGGCCGCGCTCGCCGCGGTCATGGCCGCGTTCGCCCGGTGCCTGCCGGACACCGGCCGTGAGTGGCTGGCCGACCGGCTGCCCAGTCCCGAGGCCGGGCCCGTGCGCGATCCCGGGCCGGCGAACCTGGAGTCGGGCACCGACGTCGAAGCGGCGGTGGCCCGGCGGCTGCGGACCACACCCGAGCGGGGCCGCTACCTGACCCAGGCGGTCCTCACCGCGCTCACCCGGACCGATCCCGGGCTCGCCGAGGAGCTTCGCGGCCGGCTTCCGCACGCGGTCGTCGAGACGCTCACCCCGGCGGGCGAGTCGCCCCGCGACGCGGCGAGCCACCGGCCGGAGGTGCCGACGCGGTTGTCGGACGAGGAAGTGGCCCGCGGCCTGCGTCACCTAACCGGGTGGAGCGGGGACCGCCACGGCATCGAGCGCACGGTGCAGCTGCCCGCCGACCGGATCAAGCCGCTGGTCGACCGCGTCGAGCGGGAGGCGCGGGCGATGAACGACCACGCCCACGTCGAGCCGGCCGACGGCGGGGTGACGTTCCGGCTGCGCACCGGTCGTGAAGGAGTGGTCACCGAACCGGATCTGTGGCTGGCCGGACGGATCGACGAAGCCGTCGCCGCGGTGGGGTCCGGGGGACGGCCCGGTTGAGCGGAGCCGAAGCGGATACCCGCACGCCATGGACGACTCCGAGAACTGGTGGCGCGACGCCGTCGTTTACGAGGTCTACCCCCGCAGCTTCGCCGACTCGAACGGGGACGGCACCGGAGATCTCGCGGGCCTGCGCGCGCGGCTCGGCTACCTGGCCGACCTGGGCGTGGACGCCGTGTGGACGACGCCGTGGTACCGCTCGCCGATGGTCGACGGCGGCTACGACATCGAGGACCACCGGGCCGTCGACCCGCTGTTCGGGACCGACGCGGACGCGCTCGAGCTGATCGCCGAGGTGCACAGGGCCGGGCTGCGGCTGCTGATCGACGTCGTGCCCAACCACACCTCCGACCGCCATCAGTGGTTCCAGGCCGCGCTCGCCGCCGGGCCGGGTTCGCCCGAACGGGGGCGGTATCACTTCCGGCCGGGGCGCGGCGACGGCGGTGAGCTGCCGCCCACCGACTGGCGCAGCGTCTTCGGCGGTCCGGCGTGGCGGCGGGTGCCGGACGGCGAGTGGTACCTGCACCTGTTCGCCCCGGAGCAACCGGATCTGAACTGGGACCACCCCGAGGTGCGCGCCGAGTTCGAGGACCTGCTCCGGTTCTGGTTCTCCCGCGGGGTCGACGGCGTCCGCATCGACGTCGCCCATGGCCTGGTGAAGGATCCGGCGTTCCCCGATCTGGGCGCCGACCACGAAGATCTCATGCGGCCGCCGGACCGCACCCGGCACCCGCACTGGGACCTCGAGGGCGTGCACGGGATCTACCGGTCGTGGCGCACGGTCGCGGACGAGTTCGGCCCGGACCGGGTGTTCGTCGCCGAAGCCTGGGTCGCGAAACCGGAGCGGCTGGCGTGCTACGTCCGCCCGGACGAGCTGCACACCGCGTTCAACTTCGACTTCCTGCGCTGTTCGTGGGACGCCGGGGCCCTGCGTTCGGTGATCGACTGCACGGTGCAGGCCCTGCACGCGGTGGGGGCGCCCGCGACGTGGGTGCTGTCGAACCACGACGTCGTCCGGCACGTGACACGGTTCGGCCGCGCGAACACCCGGGTCGAGGACCACCCCTGCCCGACCGAGCCTGCCGACCTCGCGCTGGGCAGGCGGCGGGCCCGGGCGGCGCTGCTGCTGATGCTGGCGCTGCCCGGGGGTGCGTACCTCTACCAGGGCGAGGAGCTGGGGCTGGAAGAGGTCGAGGACCTGCCCGAGGACGTGCTCACCGATCCGACGTGGGAACGCTCCGGCCACACCCAGCGGGGCCGTGACGGCTGCCGGGTGCCACTGCCGTGGTCGGGGACGGCGCCGCCATTCGGTTTCACCGACGCCGGCGTGCCGACGTGGCTGCCGCAGCCGGCCCGGTGGCGGGAGCTGACCGCGCAGGCCCAGCGCGACGCCCCGCAGTCGATGCTCTGCCTGTACCGCGCCGCCCTCGCCGCGCGGCGCGAGCACCCCGCGCTGGGAGACGGGACGATGGCGTGGCTGCCCGCGCCGGAGGGAGTCCTGTCGTTCGCGCGTGAGCCGGGCTTCGAGTGCGTGGTGAACCTGTCGTCCGGGCCCGTCGAGCTGCCGGACGGCGCGCGGGTGCTGCTGGCCAGCGTGCCGCCGGAGGGAGGCCTGCTGCCGGTGGACGCCGCGGCGTGGCTGGTCAGGCGGTGACGAGGCGGATCCAGCGGTAGCCGTGGCCGGCGACGGCCACGTCCGCGGGGTCGATCCGGTCGTCGTAGCCGCCGTCCTCGAACACCGCCAGCGCGACATCGTCCGGCCCGGCCGGGATGCGGACGCGGCAGGCGGACGGGCCCAGGTTGTGCACGAACACCATGCGGCCCTTCGCCGTCTCGGCCCGGTGCACCAGCACCTCCGGTGGGCCGCCGTCGACGGGTTCGTGGGTGCCGACGGCGATCTCCGGGCACTCCTTGCGGGTGTGCAGGACCCGCTCGAACCAGGTCAGCAGGCTGTTCGCGTCCCGGCGCTGGCCGAGGACGTTGACCCGTTCGAAGCCGAACGGCCCGCCTTGGACGGGCGGGGAGACCAGCTGGTCGGCCGGAGCGCGGGAGAACCCGCCGTTGGGCCCGTCGGACCACTGCATCGGGGTGCGGATCGCGGTGCGTTCCGGCAGCGCCAGGTCCTCGCCCATGCCGATCTCGTCGCCGTACCGCAGCACGGGGCTGCCCGGCATGGTCAGCAGCAGGCTGTAAGCCAGTTCCAGGCGCCGCCGGTCGCCGTCGAGCATGCAGGCCAGCCGGCGCCGGATGCCGCGGTCGTAGAGCTGCATGTGGGGCTCCGGCCCGAACCGGCCGATCACGTCGGCGCGTTCTTCCGCGGACAGGCCGCCGAGGTCGACCTCGTCGTGGTTGCGCAGGAAGGTGGCCCACTGCGCCTGGCCCGGTAGCGGGGGCGAACGCCGGAGCCGCTCCCGGACGGGTTCGGCGTCCCCGCGCGCGAGCCCGAGCATGAGAGCCTGGTTGAGCCGGAAGTCGAAGAGCATCGTCGCGCGGCTGGCCTCGTCGTCCGCGGTGCCGAAGTACTCCAGCAGCTCGTCCTCGGGCACGTTCGCCTCGGCGAGCAGCACGGCGTCCCCGCGTTGCCAGGAAACGGTTTCCCGCAGCTGCCGCAGCAGGCCGAAATCCCGCCGCCCGCGCGACTCGATGAGGAAGGGGGCCGCGTCGATCCGGAACCCCGCGACGCCGAGCCGCAGCCAGAAGGTCACGATCTTGGCCAGCTCGGCGCGGACCTCCGGGTGTTCGACGTCGAGCTCGGGTTGAAAGCGGTAGAACCGGTGCCGGTACCAGCGGCCGACGGCCTCGGCGTAGGTCCAGGTCTCCTCTTCGGATCCGGGGAACACGCAGCCGTCCCACCGGTCGGCCGGTTCGTCGTCGGCCCAGACGTACCAGTCGTGGTGCGGTGCCGTCCGTTCGGTGAGGGCCGACCGGAACCACGGGTGCTCGTCGCTGGTGTGGTTGACGACCAGGTCGAGCACGATCCGGATACCGACTTCGTCGGCCTGGCTCACCAGTTCGGCGAAATCCCCGAGCGTGCCGAAGCGCGAATCGATGCCGTAGTAGTCGGTGATGTCGTAGCCGCCGTCGCGGCGGGGCGAGGGATGACACGGGTTGAGCCAGATCGTGTCCACCCCGAGCCGCCCGAGGTAGTCCAGCCGGTCGGCGAGCCCGCACAGATCACCGACCCCGTCGTCGTCGGAGTCCTGGAAGGTCTCGATGTCGAGGGAGTAGATCACGCCGTTGCGATACCACCGATCCACGGAGCGGCGGCTACCCGTCGGCCGCGGGGACAAACTCAGTCGTGGGATCGCGCGAGGTGCTGTCCACGGAGGATGGCGTAGAAGTGGTCCGGGTCGTGCGGGAAGGGGAATCCCATGGCACAGGCCCGTTCGGCGTCCTGCCGGATGCCGCGCAGCGCGCCGGGGGACAGTTCCGGAACTCCCGGGCCTTCGGTGCGCAGCCAGTCGAGCAGGTCGTCCCACCCGGCCCAGTCGCCGGCCGCCAGCACCGTCCCCACCACCGCGCGGTCGAACTCTTCGGCACGCAGGTCGTCGGTCGTCGGATCGTCCTTTTCGGTCATACCTGGTCGTACCCGGAGATGCGCACGGCAAACGCCCGGCCGTTTGCCGGTGATCGAGCCGGGAACCCGGAGGGCTGACCTCGCGGATCGAGGAAAGGTTCGAAGATGACCGCTCAGCGAGAGGCCCTGGTGGTGGGTTTGCTGACCGATGAGGGGTTGCCTGGGCAGCTCGTCGGGAGAATCGCGGACGGGCTGCCCGCCCGCCTGGCTCGTGACCTCGGTGAGGAGAGGTCCTGGCGCGTCGAGCACGAGACGCAGGCCCTTCCGCTGAACGAGGAGGGTGACATCCCGATGCTGGCCTTGGCGGAGGAGCGCCGGGAGAAGCACGGCTGGGACCTGCTGGTGCTGATCACGGACCTCCCGCGGCGGGCGGGCACGGTCCCGATCGCGTCGGACTACAACGCCGACCACGGGGTGGCGATGGTGTCCTTGCCCGCGCTCGGCGCGGTGCGCCTGCGGCACCGGGCGCGCCGGCTGATCGTCCACCTGGTCCGGCACCTGGTGGCACCCCGTTCGACGAAGGTGGTCGATCCGCCCCCGCGGGCGCTCGACCGGCTGCGGGAGCTGGTGGCGCCGACGCGGCACGTCGAGGGCCGCGGTGCCGCCGACGAGCACCTGGCACTGGCGGGAGTGCGCGGGCGGGTGCGGCTGCTGGCGGGGATGATCCGCGACAACCGGCCGTGGCGGCTGGTGCCCAACCTCGCCGGGGCCACCGCGGCCGCGGCCGGGACCGCGGCCTACGGCATCATCACCACCTCGTTCTGGAAGCTGGCCGAGTCGTTGCCCGCGGTGCGGCTGGCCGGGATCACGGTGCTGGCGATCGTGGTCATGGCGGGCTGGCTGATGGTGCACAACCACCTCTGGGACTCCCCGTCCGGGCACC
Source organism: Amycolatopsis sp. NPDC003731 (assembly GCF_053586895.1). Lineage (NCBI taxonomy): Bacteria > Bacillati > Actinomycetota > Actinomycetes > Pseudonocardiales > Pseudonocardiaceae > Amycolatopsis > Amycolatopsis sp. NPDC003731. Next base: position 19,726 of record NZ_JBSFNC010000136.1, read on the forward strand.
TGGACCGGCGGAAGGCGCTGCTGTACAACGCGTCGACCGCGTTGACGTTGTCCATCGGCGTCGCGTGCATGTACGCGATCCTGTTCGGGCTGGCCCTGGTGGCGTCGATCGTGCTGATCGAAGGTACCTACTTCGGGCAGACCCTCGGCCATCCGGCCGGGCCGGCGTCGTACCTGAAGCTGGTGTGGCTGGCCACCTCGGTGGGTATCGTCGCCGGGGCGTTGGGCTCCAGCGTCGAAGACGAGGAACGCGTCCGCCGGGCCACCTACAGCCGGCGCGAGCGGGAGCGGCAGCAACGCAACCGCGAACGTGCCGAAGAAGCCGGAGACGGCTGAGCGGCCCGCGCCTCCGGCCGCCGGGCGAGCCGCCGGCCGGAGGCGCAGGTGCCGGTCAGGGTTTGAGGACGACCTTCTCGCAGTTGTCCTGCTTGTTCTTGAACATCTCGAAGCCGCGGCCGGCCTCCTCCAGCGGCAGGGTGTGGGTGATGATCCGGGTCGGGTCGAGCTCGCCGCGTTCGATGCGGTGCAGCAGCGAATCCATGTAGCGCTGGACGTGGCACTGCCCGGTCCGCAGGGTCAGCGACCGGTTCATCCACGCGCCGGCCGGGAACTTGTCGAGCAGGCCGCCGTAGACGCCGATCACCGAAACCACCCCGCCGCTGCGGCACGACATGATCGCCTGGCGCAACGCGTGCGGGCGGTCGGTCTCCGACCGCACGGCCTGCTTGATGCGGTCGTAGGCGGCGATGTGCGCGCTGCCGTGGGTGGCTTCCAGCCCGACCGCGTCGATGCACTTGTCGGGTCCGCGGCCGCCGGTCAGCTCCAGGAGCCGGGACCGGACGTCGACCTCCTCGAAGTTCACCGGGACGTGGCCCGCTTCTTCGGCCAGCCGCAGCCGGTAGGGCTCCTTGTCGATGGCGATGACCTTCGCCGCGCCCAGGAGCCGGGCGCTGTCCATGGCGAACTGGCCGACCGGGCCGGCGCCCCAGACCGCGACCACGTCGCTGGAGGTGATGTCGCACATTTCGGCGCCCATGTAGCCGGTGGGCAGGATGTCGGAGAGGAACAGCACCTGTTCGTCGGTCAGGTCCGACTCGATCTTGATCGGGCCGACGTCGGCGAAGGGCACGCGCGCGTACTGCGCCTGGCCGCCCGCGAAGCCGCCGGTCAGGTGCGAGTAGCCGAAGATCCCGGCGACCGGGTGGCCGAACATCTTCTCCGCGATCCCGGCGTTGGGGTTGGAGTTCTCGCAGCACGAGTACAGCTCCGCGGCGCAGGCGGCACATGCGCCGCAGGCGATCGGGAACGGCACGACGACCCGGTCCCCGGCGCGCAGCTTGCCCGGGTCGACGCCCGGGCCGACCTCGACCACTTCGCCCATGAACTCGTGGCCGAGGACGTCGCCGTCCTGCATGGTGGGGACGTACCCGTCGACCAGGTGCAGGTCCGAGCCGCAGATGGCGGTGGAGGTGATCCGCACGATCGCGTCGCGGTGGTTGAGGATCTTCGGGTCGGGGACGTCACGGACCTCGACCTTGTTGCGGCCCGACCAGGTGTTGGCCCTCATGCGTCCGGTCCCTTCTCCAGTTCGGCGTCCGACAGCGGTTGTGCCGGCCGTTGCGGGAATTCCCTGCGTGCCTGCTTGCCCCACGGCGCGCCGTCGGAGCGCACGATCTCGCCGGTCTCCAGGACCTGCTTGAGGCGGCGCAGGTCGTCGTCGAGCTGCTGGTGCGGTTCCTCGCCGAAGTACTTGGCGACGGCCTTGCCGACCGCGCCGCCGGGGATCTCGTACGCGAGGACGACGTGCACCTCGGTGCTCTCCCCGTCGGGGGCGGGGGCGAACCAGACGGTGCCGGCGTTCGGCACGGTCGCTTTCCCGGTCGAGCGCCACGCGATCCGCTCGCCCGGCGTCTCGTCGGTGATCTCCGCGTCCCATTCGACGTCCTGGCCGAACGGGGCACTGGCGGTCCAGTGGCTGGTCCGGTCGCCGGTGGCGCGGACCTGCTCGAGGTGCGCCATGAACGACGGAAGGTTCTCCAGATCGCGCCAGAACGCGAAGACATCCGGCGCGGGTTTGCGGATGGTGGTCGCTGCGGTCAGTTCCACGGAATCTCCTTTGTGTGCGCCCCGCGCTGCCCGCGCGGAGCCGGTGTGGTCCGCTCGGGTGGCCCGCACGGCGGTCAGCAGGTCCAGCGCGGTGATCCCGGCGACGGCGCCGGTGACCGCGGCGAGCCGCCGTCGCCGGCGCCCGCCACGGTGGGTGAGGGCCACTCCCAGGGCGGTCAGGTCCATCGCGTCGCCCGCGACCCGGGTCCACGCCCAGACGCCCTTCCGCCGGCTAGTCAGGAGCCCGGCCGCGTGGACCAGCTCCCGCACGCCGACGACCGTGACCACCGCCTGCGACTTCGCGGAGTCGTCGACGCCGCTGATCCGGCGCACGGCGTGGGGGGCCATCAGCTGTGCCAGGCCGAGACCGAGACTCATCCAGCCCAGTCGCCGACCGTTCTCCTGCGTTGTTCGTTCTGCTGCGGGGCTTGCCGAGCGCGTCATGGTCAGCCTCCGATCCGATTGCGCCCTGCCGAACAACCGGGTGAAGCACGCCCCGGGCCTGTCCGACCGGGGGCGGCTACCCCTCGGCGATCCGGCTAACCCACCGATCCCCCGAGCCGAGCCGAATGAGGCGGGCCGAAGCTCCCGCGCCCGACCGCGTCGCTGCTGGGCCTGTCCGTCCGGATCAGCGGCGGCGAGAACCCGTGTCTGCCTGCTGACCGATCCGGTGACGCGGACGCCCGCCGCGCCGGCCGGTCACAAATCGCGGGGCTGTCCGGTCCTAGCGGGTGTATCCGTTCGTCGAGGAGGTCTTCTCATGTCATTGACCGTGCTGCAGGAGGCGAAACCGCCCGTCATCCCGGAGGGGGCGCACGCGATGACGATCGTCATCGAGTACCCGCCGGGCGACCCCGGCACCCCGCCGCACCGCCACCCCGGGCCGGCCTTCGGCTACGTGCTGGAGGGCGAAATGGTGTTCGAGCTGGAAGGCGAGCCGCCGCGGGTCGTCCGCGCCGGCGAAGCGTTCTGGGAGCCGGGCGGCGACGTCATCCACTACCAGGACGGCAACAACCGCGACGACGTCCCGGTGCGGTTCACCGTCACCATGCTCTGCGAACCGGGCAAACCGATGGTCGACCTCGTGAGCGAGGACGAACTCAGCGCGAAGGGATGGTCGCGGAAGTGAAGATCGCCGTCATCGGCGGGACGGGGCTCATCGGCTCCCGGGTCGTCAAGATCCTGACCGCGAACGGGCACGAGGCCGTCCCGCACTCGCCGTCCACCGGGCTGGACCTGCTCAGCGGAAAGGGCCTCGTCGAAGCGCTGGCCGGGGCCGACGTCGTCGTCAACCTGACGAACTCGCCGACGTTCGACGACGCTTCGCCCGCGTTCTTCCGGACGACCATGGACAACCTGCTGGAGGCGGCGGGCGCGGCCGGCGTCGGGCACGCGGTCATCCTCTCGATCGTGGGCGCCGAGCTGGTGCCGGACCTGGTCTACTACCGGGCCAAAGTGCTGCAGGAGGACATCCTCAAGGCCGGGCCGGTGCCGTACTCGATCGTCCGCGCCACGCAGTTCTTCGAGTTCATGGCCGCGACGATGTCGTGGACCTCCGACGAGAACACCGTCCGCTTGCCCGCGACGCGGATCCAGCCCATCGCCGCGGACGACGTCGCCCAGACGGTCGCCGACGTCAGCATGGGTACCCCGCTGCGAGGGACCCGCGACGTCGCCGGGCCGGAGGTGTTCGCCCTCGACGAGCTGGGCCGGATCACCCTCGCCGCCGAGGGCGACCGGCGGCCGGTCGTGACCGACGACCAGGCCGGCCTGTTCGCGGCCGCGTCCGGCGACGCGCTCATCGCCAAGGACGGCGCCGTCCTCGCGAAGACCACCTACCGGGACTGGCTGGCACGGTGAAGTGACCGGGCCCGCACGGCGGTGGCGGTGCGGGCCCGGTCAACCGCGGTGCCACCCGGCCAGCTTGGCCGGGTTGAGGACGATCCAAAGCGTGGTGATCCGGGACCCGGCGGTTTCGGCGCCGACGACCGCGACGGCGCGCGAGGCGTGGCGCAGGGCGAGCCCGGCGCGGCCGTTGACGGACTCCACGGTCAGCTCGGCGTCCGCACGTCCGCCCATGACCTCGATGACCAGCCGGGCGACCTCCGCCGCGCCGCGCACGGTCCCCGCCGGCGCGGGCACCAGGCCGCCGCCGTCGCACGTCGCGACCGCGTCGTCGCCGAGGACGGCTTCGAGCGCGGCGCGGTCCCGCCGGCGGCAAGCCGCGGCGAACCGGCGCACGGTCGCGTCATGCGGGTCGAACACGGCTTCCTCCCGCCGGCGGGTCAGGCCGGAATCGACACCGCCTTGTTCTTCTCGGGGTTGACCAGCCACAGCAGCTGATCGATGCCCTCGGCGGTCGCGCTGACCGTGAGCAGGCCGTACACGCCACCGTCCTGGAGGAGCACGGCGGCGGTCCGCCCGTTGACCCGGGTCCACTCGATGTCGATGTCGTCCCAGAACCAGCCGGAGATCGCCTGCAGGAACTTCGCCACCCGGACGCTGCCCACGAGCGGACGGCGGGCGACGCCCTTGCGGCCGTTGCCGTCGGACAGGTTGGTCACGTCCGGGGTGAAGAGCCGCTCCAGCCTGGCCATGTCGCCGGACCGGGCGGCGGCGAGGAACGTGGTCAGCAGTTCCCGCTGCTCGGCCGCCGGCACCGACGCGTGCCGTTCGCTCGTGAGGTGCTTGCGCGCCCGGCTGACCAGCTGGCGCACCGCGGCTTCGGTCGAGGACAGGATGTCGGCGATCTGGGCGTAGGAGTAGTCGAAGGCTTCTCGCAGCACGTAGGCGGCGCGTTCGCCGGGCGTGAGCTTCTCCATCAGCAGCAGGGTCGCGAACTCCAGTGCTTCACCGCGTTCGGCGCCCAGGTACGGGTCCGCGCCGGTGTCGACCGGTTCGGGCAACCACGGCCCGATGTAGGTCTCACGCCGTTTCCGGGCCGACTGCAGGACGTTGATGGCCAGCCGGGTGGTGGTCGTCGCCAAGAACGCCTCCGGGTTGGTCACCGTGGACCGGTCGTAGGACTGCCAGCGCAGCCACACGTCCTGCACCAGGTCCTCGGCCTCGGTGACGCTGCTGAGCATGCGGTAGGCGATCCCGAACAGGCGCGGCCGCACCTGCGTGAAGGCGGCCGTGGCCGCCTCGAGATCGGCCACGTCGCCGAGTTCGGCACTCATCCCGGAATCCGCCACCCCCCGACTCTACGATGTCGGCTCCCGGGGGTCCCGGCCGCGGCC
>NZ_JBSFNC010000137.1:0-24940 GCF_053586895.1 Amycolatopsis sp. NPDC003731
ACGCGAGCGCGAATTGCGCCACCGAGTTACCTACATCGGCTACCAGGCACTCACAATGCCGTCAGCACCGCGAGACACACCTCCTGCGCAACGTCGTCCGCCGAAGCGAACGATCGCTCCTGCCTGCCAACCCGGGCGCGGCAATACCGCACCACCAGTGGACGGATAGCAGCCAGCAGCCGCTCCACTGCCTGGGGATCTCCCTCGACAGCAGCGGCGACCGGCTCATCCAGCCCGGCACTGACCCGGAGCGGACGAGCCGAGCCCGTTGCGGGTGCACAGGGTGCAACGGATGCGTGGCTCCTGCGCAGAGCGGCGGCTTGCCGGACCACCTTCCGCCGGAAGACTTCGGTGCGTGCCTCGTCGTCCAAGTCGGCCGTGAAGGATCTGTCGAGGTAGCCGTCCAAGACGGCCAGGCGCCGGTCCAGCCAGGTTTCGGGCTCGTGTCGGCCGATCATGCGTCCCTCCCTTCCAGCTGCCGCAACAGCCGCTTGCGAGCCCTCGAAACCCGCTTCTTCGCCGCGTCCACCGAGATGTCGAGGAACTCGGCGATCTCGTCCGTCGGGTGGCCGGCCAGCTTGAGCGCCAGCGCATCTCGCAGGTCTTCGGGTAGCGCCTCGATCGCGCGAAGCGTCTCCGCCGCTTCCAGATGCAGGTCCGGAGCGCCCCACGTCGTTTGGCACCAGCGGTCGGTGAGCTCGTGGACGTCCGTGTCGTCGATCCGCCCCCGCTGCCTCGTTGCGGCCAGCACCATGTTTCGCACCGTCCGATAGAGCCACGCACGCTGGTTCAGGACCGGTTCCGAGCCGGAGTGGGTCATCGCTCGCAGGACCAGTTCGACGATGGCGTCGTCCGCGAACACCCGGGCATCCGAGATCGAGCTGCCCAGCTTCACCGCGTACCCGGCCAGCTCGGCGTAGTGCGACTTGCGGAGATCCATTGCGCGCTCGGCCAGTGCTTCGGCTGATTCACCGGAATCGTCCGTCACGCCGGATCCGGATGGTCGGGAACCGGCGGAGCTCCGTGCGACGGCACCATGCCTCTTGCGGTGTCGGACATCTGTTCGGCCGGTCTGCTCACGGGGCCTCCTTCTCCGGGCTCACGCTGGTATGTGACGGAAAAGGGGCGGTGGTGACAAAGGATCTTCCCCGAAGGGTGAGCTCACTCGTTCGGCGCAGTGGCGGCCTGCGTGAACCCCCCGTGGCGGCAGCGCCGTGTTGGGCGCGGGACTGTCGTACCGGCGGGCTAGTCTGCCGCGGGAGGAAGCGCCGGGTGAGACAGGGAGAACCGTGGACCAGGAGACGCTCACCACCGTGGTCGGCCGGGTGGCAGGCACCGAGGACTCGACGCCGCTGCAGTTCTGCGTGGCCATCGATCCGGACGCCTACCTGCAGCTCGACGACGTCGTCGTCACGCGCCGGGAACTGCCCGGGCTCGGCGAAGTCACCTCCTACGGCGTCGTGACGCAGGTGACCGCGCGGCACGAAGGCGCCAGCTTCGGCAGCGACGTCTTCCTGATCTCCGACGGGGTCCTGCCCGCCCAGGTGCAGGAGATCGCCGAGATCGCCACCACCCGCGTCGAGCCCGAGTGCTACGTGCCGCCGAAGCCGGGCAGCCGGGTCGAGCGGGCCGTGGGGGAGGATCGCGCGCAGGCGCTGTACTTCGACAACATGACCCGCCAAGTGGCGGTGGGCCTGGGCCGGGACGGCGAACCCGTGTACCTCAACATGGACTTCCTCGACGGCACGCGCGGCGCGCACGTCAGCATCAGCGGGGTCTCCGGCGTGGCCACGAAGACGTCGTTCGCGTTGTTCCTGCTGCACTCGATCTTCCGCGGCGGCGCCCTGCCGAACGCCCACAACGCCAAGGCCCTCGTCTTCTCCGTCAAGGGCGAGGACCTGCTGTTCCTCGACACCCCGAACGTCCACCTCGACGAAAACCTCAAGGCCGAGTACGCCAAGCTCGGCCTGCCCGCGGAGCCCTTCGCCTCCGTCGGCTTCTACGCGCCGCCGACGCCGTCGGACACCACGGGGAAGCCTTACGTGACCGGACGGACCTCGGGCGTGGGCGCGTTCTGGTGGACCATCGCGGAGTTCTGCGCCAAGGACCTGCTGCCCTACGTCTTCGCCGACGCCGAGGACGAGCGCAACCAGTACACGATGGTCATCCACCAGGTCGCGAACCGGCTGCGCCTGGACAGCACGCCGGCGGGCAAGGACGGCGCCGCGAACGTCGACGGCGTCCTGTGCCGCACCTACGCCGAGCTCGTCGACGTCATCTGCGAGCGCGTCACCGACGAGGAAACCCGGGCGAGCTGGGCGGGTGCGGTCACCGGCGCGGGCACGGTCAACGCCTTCATCCGCCGCCTGCGCTCGAGCCAGCGCGCGCTGTCCGGCCTCATCCGCGGCGACCTCGCCGACCACCCCGCGCGCTCGCTGTCCACGGAGAACCAGCAGGTGACCGTGGTGGACATCCACAACCTCGTCGAGCGCGCGCAGCGGTTCGTCGTCGGCGTCACGCTCGCGACCGAGACCGCGCGCAAGGAGGCGGCCGGCCCGGGCGGGCTGCTGTTCACCATGCTGGACGAGCTCAACAAGTACGCGCCGCGGGAAGGCAGCAGCCCCATCAAGGAGGTGCTGCTAGACATCGCCGAACGCGGCCGTTCCCTGGGCGTCATCCTGATCGGCGCGCAGCAGACCGCCAGCGAGGTCGAGCGCCGGATCGTCAGCAACAGCTCGGTCCGCATCGTCGGCCGCCTCGACGCCGCCGAGGCTTCCCGGCCCGAGTACGGCTTCCTCCCGGCCAGCCAGCGGGTCCGCGCGACCTTGGCCACGCCGGGCACGATGTTCGTGAGCCAGCCGGAGATCCCGGTGCCGATCGCCGTCGGCTTCCCGTTCCCCGCCTGGGCCACGCGGCTTTCCGAGGCCGGGGCGATCCCGACGACCACCGCCACATCGAAGAAGTCCGATCCCTTCGCCGGCCTCCCTTCGCGCGGCAGCGACCCCTTCGGTGACGACCCGCCGCCGTTCTGAGCCCCCCGCCCACCACCCGAACGGAAGGACGAAGGGTGAAGTTCCTGCACACCTCCGACTGGCACATCGGCAAGACGCTCAAGGGGCGCAACCGCCTCGACGAGCAGCGGGCCGTGCTCGGCGAAATCGTCCGGATCGCGCGGGACGAGGCGTTCGACGCGATCCTCGTCGCGGGCGACCTGTACGAGACGTCGGCGCCCTCGGCGGCCGCGCAGGAACTCGTGGTGCGGGCGCTGATGGCGCTGCGCGAAACCGGTGCCGAGGTGCTCGCCATCGCCGGGAACCACGACCACGCCGCGACGTTCGAGGCGTACCGGCCGCTGCTGCGGGCCGCGGGCATCCAGCTCACCGGCGATCCCCGCCCGGTCCACGACGGCGGTGTCCATTCGTTCGACGCGCGTTCGACGGGCGAGCGCGTCAACGTCGCCGTGCTGCCCTTCCTTTCCCAGCGCTACGCGGTGCGCGCCGCCGAGCTGCTCGCCGGGACGCCGGCGGACAACGTCGGCCAGTACGACCAGCGCGTGCGCGACATCCTGGAGCACCTCAAGACCGGGTTCACGCCCGGCGCGGTGAACCTCGTCATGGCGCACCTGACGGTGACCGGCGGGGCGTTGGGCGGCGGGGAGCGCGCGGCGCAGTCCATCTTCGAGTACCACGTGCCCGCCACGGCGTTCGGCGCCGATCCGCACTACGTGGCGCTGGGCCACCTGCACCGGCGCCAGTCGCTGCCCGCCGCGTGCCCGGTGCACTACAGCGGTTCGCCGTTCGCCGTGGACTTCGGCGAGCAGGACAACACCAGCGTCGTGCTCTCGGTGGAGGTGAGCCCGGCGACACCGGCGAAGATCACCGACATCCCGCTGAAAGCGGGCCGGAAGCTGCGCACCGTCCACGGCACGGTGGCGGAACTGACCGGCCGTGCCGAAGAGTTCGGCGAGGACTACCTGCGCGTCTACATCCGCGAGGCGACCAGGGCCGGGCTGCGGGAGGAGATCCAGGAAGCCCTGCCGAACGCCCTGGAAATTCGCATCGACCCGGAGTTCGCCGCGCCGGTGACGACGTCGAACGGCGACCGCGCGGTCGCGGACCGTTCGCCGGGGGAGCTGTTCGCGAGCTACTGCGCGGAACGCACGGTCGAGGACAAGCGCGTGCAGGCGCTCTTCGCGCGGCTGCACGACGAAGAGACGAGCGGGGTGTGACATGCGGCCAGTGCTGCTGGAGATGACCGGCTTCGCGTCCTTCCGCGAAAAGACCGAGATCAGCTTCGAAGACACCGATTACTTCGCGCTCGTCGGGCCGACCGGCGCGGGCAAGAGCACGGTCATCGACGCGCTCACCTTCGCCCTGTACGGCTCCGTCGCCCGCTGGGACCACGAAGGCCTCGTCGCCCCCGCGCTCGCCCCGACGGTCAACCGCGCCACCGTGCGGCTGGTCTTCGACGCCGGCGGCGCCCGCTACCACGTCGTGCGGGAAGTCCGGCGCAGCGGCGGCAAGAAACCCACGGTCAGCGTCAAGAACGTCCGCCTGGAACGGCTCATCGACCCGGCCGCGCTCGGCGGGCCGGAGGACGACGCCGACGCGGTCGCCGCGGACTCCGAGGTCACCCCGGCGGTCGAACGCCTGCTCGGGCTGACGTTCAAGCACTTCTGCACCTGCGTGGCGCTGCCCCAGGGCGACTTCGCCGAGTTCCTGCACGCGAAGGCCGCGGACCGGCAGAAGATCCTCATCAAGCTGCTGGGCCTGGAGGTCTACGAGCGGATCGGCCGCCGCGCGGGCGTGACGGCCGAGCAGCAGAAGCAGCGGGCCGCCGTCCTCACCGAACAGCTCGGCAGCTACGCCGACGCCACCGAGGAAGCCGTCGCCGGGCTCGCCGCGCGGATGACGGCCCTGGAAGAGCTCGACGCGCGGGTGACCGCGGCCCTGCCGGAGCTGAACGAGGCCACCCGTGCGCACGACGAAGCCCGCCAACGCGTCGTCACGCTCGCTGCGGAACTGAAAGTCCTCGACGGTGTGGAACGCCCGGACGGTGTCGAAGACCTCGAAACCCGGCGGCGCGCGGCGGCGGACGCGGTCACCACGGCCCGGACGGCGTTGGAGACGGCGGAGACGGCGGACGAAGCGGCCCGGGCCGCCCTCGCCGCGGCTCCCGCGCGCGCCGAGCTGGAACGAATCCGTGCTGCGCACACCGAACTCGCCGACGTCGAGCGGGCCCTCCCACGGCTCGGCGAAGCAGCGGAAGCGGCGAAGCGGGCGAAGGAAGCTGCTGCCGCGGCGGCGAGCGAAGTGGTGTCCGTCCTCGACGCGGCCCGGGAGAACCGGGACCGGACCGCTCGGGCGGCGGAGGACACCGCCGCCGAAGCCGCCCGCGCCCGGCAGGAGCGGGAGCGGCTCGCCGGCCTGCGGCCGCCGGAGGATCTCGGTGACCTGTCGGCGGAATCGGCGCGGGTGGCGAAGCGCACCGCGGCCGCTGACGAGCGCCTGCGGGCGGCGGAGGCCGCCGACGCCGAAGCGCGGTCGGCGCTGGCCGCCCAGCCCGATGTCGCGCCGCTCGCCGCGGCCCGTTCCGATGCCCGCACGCTGTATGCGTTGTGTGAGGCGCAGCGGAAGGCCGCGCCGGAGCAGGCCGCTCGCCACGCGGAGCTGAAAGCCGCGCGCACGGCCTTGGCCGCCGCCGACACCGAGCTCGCCGCGGCGAAGGCCGCGGTGGCCGAAGCCGAGCAGGCCGGGCAGGCGCTGGTGCTGCGGGCCGGGCTCGCCGTCGGGCACCCGTGCCCGGTGTGCGAGCAGGAAGTCACGGCCCTGCCGGACGCCGGCGGCCACGCCCACCTCGCCGAGGCCCGCGAACGCCTGGACCGCGCCGAACGCGGCCGGTCGTCGGCCGAATCGGGCGTGCGCAAGCTGGAACGTGCCGTGGACCGCGACGCCGACGCCCGCGCGTCGGCGGCGGCGCAGGCGGAAGAACTCCGCGCGGTGCTCGCCGAGGTCGACGGCCCGCCGGAGTCGGCGGCCCTGCTGCGGCCGGTCGAGGCGTCCTTTTCCGGGCAGGACTACGCGGATCTCGTCGCCGCCGTCCGCGAACGGGGTGAGTGGCTCTCGGCGACGATCGAGGGCCGCACCCGGGTCGCCGAAGCCGCGCGCGCCGCCGACGCGGAACTGGCCGCGGCTCGCGCCGAACGCACGAAGGCCCAGCAGGAGGCCGAGGCCGTGGCGAAGTCGTTCGCGGCGGCCCGCGAGGCCTTGCGGGCCGCCCGCGATCCCCTGGTGGAGCTGGGGGCGCCGGCGCTCGACGGCGACGACGTCCCGGCGGGGTGGCAGCGCCTCACCACCTGGGCGGCTTCCGCGCTGGACGAACGGTGCACCGCGCTGGCCGCCCTCGAAGCGGCCGCCGAAGCCGCGGGCAAGGAAGCTGTCGTGGCGGCCGAGGATTTCCGGACCGCCGAGCGGGACGCCGAGCAGCGGCGCACCCGGGCGGTCGACGCGGGGCTGGCCGAGCAGGCGGCGGGCACCGAGCTCGCCACCGCCCGGCAACGGCAGGCGGACCTGGTGGCGACCCTCGACGGCGCACCGGCCGCCGACGTGGTCACCGAGCAGCTCGCCCGCGTCGCGGAACTCGAGCAGGCGGCGAAAACGGCGGACGCCGGGCTGAGGACGGCCCGCGCGGCCGCGAAACAGGCCGCCGACAACCAGGCGGGCATCGCGAAGCAGGTCGACGCCGCGCGGCAGCGGCTCTCCCGGGCGCGCGACCCGCTGGTCGGCCTCGGTGCCCCGCCGATCGACGATCTTTCGGGGGCCCGGGGCGAAGTCCCGGTTGCCACAGCCGGCGAAAGTCTCCTCGCCGCCTGGACCGCGCTCACGGATTGGGCTGCCGGCCAGGCGAAGGACCACCGCGAGCGGCTGGCCGTCGCGGAGACCGCCGAGGGGGAAGCCGCGGAAGCGTTGCGGGCGGCCGAACGCGCGGTCGCCGGCGACGTCACCGCCCTCGGGGTCGCGCTGCCCGAGGGGCCGGTGCGCGACCGCGTCCCGGTCGCCGTCGCGGCCGCCCGGGCCCGCGCCGAAGCCGACCACAGCGACCTGAAACGGCGGGTCGCGCGGGTGGCCGGCCTGCACGAGGACATCGCGGCCGCGGAGTCCGAAGCCCAGGTCGCCCGGCTGCTCGCGGATCTGCTGCGCTCGGACAAGTTCCCGCGCTGGCTGATCGCCGGGGCGCTCGACACGCTGGTCGCCGAGGCGTCGGCGTCGCTGCTGGAACTGTCCGGCGGCCAGTTCGAGCTCACCCACGACAAGGGTGATTTCCTGGTGGTGGACCACAATGAGGCCGACGCCCGGCGCCCGGTCAAGACGCTGTCCGGCGGCGAGACGTTCCAGGCGTCGCTCTCCCTCGCGCTGGCGCTGTCTTCGCAGCTCGGGGCCATGGCGGCGGAGGGGGCGACGCGGCTGGAGTCGATCTTCCTCGACGAAGGCTTCGGGACGCTGGACGAGGCCACCCTCGACGTCGTGGCGTCCACTTTGGAGAACCTCGCCGCGTCCGGCTCCCGGATGGTCGGGGTGATCACGCACGTGCCGGCGCTCGCCGAGCGCGTCCCGGTGCGGTTCCTGGTCACCCGGGACGGCACCGGCTCGCACATCGCCAGGGAGGGCGCATGACCGCTCACCAATTCAACACGGTGGCCGGCATGAACTTCAGCATCGACGCCTGGGACCCTGGCTACGGCAGCTCGATGGAGGCCGAGGAGCTCGGCCGCTCCCAGGCCGAGGTCGAACTCGACATCGAGGTCCCCGAGGCCGAGTGGGCGCCGATCGACCCGTCGCCGGTGACACCGCCGGAAGCGGTGCTGTTCGTCGACGGGGTCCGGCGGATCGACGCGCGCGTCTGGATCGACGACCCGGCCGGCACGAACTCGGCGTCCATCGGCATCTGCGCGTCCTACGCGGCGGGGGTGGTGTGCTGCTGCGAGGGCCAGGCGCACGTCGTCGGCACCGACGTCCGGCGCGGGTTGTTCACCGTCGCCCCGCAGGCGGACGACATCGCCACCCCGGCCGGGATCTACACCGCGCACCGGGCGGCGGCCAAGGAGGACAAGCCGCTGCCGGTGGTGCTGTCGTCGGCGCTGCAGGAGCAGCTGGCCGAAACGGAACTGGAGACGGCGATCCGGGCGCGCACGGCCATCCACGGGCACGTGGGCAACGACCTGCTGGTGGTGGACGGCCCGCTGCGCGGCCGCGCGCACCTCGAGCGGGCCGTCGGGTTCATCAAGAGCCACCAGACGACGTACCTGCCGGGGGAGCTCAACGCGCTGGTCGGCCGGCTCGGCGCGCACCAGCGCACCCCGGTGTTCCTGATGGGCACGACCTGGGTCCGGCACTCCTGGTACCTGCGGCTGCCGTCGGCAGGCGGGCCGCCGTGGTCCGGGGTGGTCCGGGTGGAGGCGGCGCCGCACCTCGGCCGCGAGCAGGTCGCCGAGCTGGCGAACGTCACCCAGTCGGTCCTGGGCCGGTTCGCCTCGGTCCCCTACAAGGACTCGCGCGCGCCGCAGAACCTCTACCCGATCGCCGGGCTGGAGCGCGACCTGCGGCACCGGCTCGGCGACCAGCAGTTCGTCTACCGGGCACTGAGGCTGGCCGCGGCCCGCTGAGGGCCCCGGGACGGCGGCCTGGGGAACGCGCCGGCCCGGGGTGTCCTCTGTGGAGGGTCAGCTCAGCGAGCCGTCCCCGGTCTGCGGCGCCCCGGCCGGCTTGACCGCGACCTGCGGTTTCGCCGGTTTCGGCGCCTTCGACGACGTGGGCGGCTTCGGCTTGGGCTTCGTCGTCGTGCCCGGGGGCGGGGTGCCCAGGATCGTGAACGTGAGGGTCGGCGACCGGCCCTCCGAGCACGGGTAGAAGGCGGTGTACTTTCCGGGCCGGCCGATCGCCGTCGTGCTGCCGCTCATGTGCCCCCAGTTGCCGACGCCGACCATCGTGATCGGGGCGGTGAAGCCCGCCGAGGTGACCGGTCCGGTCGGGGTGCACGCCGAGTGGCCCAGCCCCGTGTAGACGTCCGCGACGATCCGGCCGCCCGGCGCGACCTTCGCGGTCAGGCTCCACCCGCCTTCGTCGGCCGCGCCGGCCGGTGCCGACAGCGCGAGCGTCGCCGCGCTCGCCGCCATTAGGCCGATCAGGGTTTTCTTCAGCATCGTCGGTCCCCTCTCGTCAGTGCTCCTCTCACGCCTGAGCCGGGGAAATGGTTGAGTCCAATCTATGTTCAAGTACGTGAACGTAAATCGCGTCTATGTTTCTGTGTCACGTATGGATTAGCTTGGCCGGATGCGCACCGGCCCGATCGTTCTCGCCGTGGTCCTGGGGTTGTCGCTGACGACGCCGGCGGCCGCGCAACCGCAACCCTGGCGCGACGCCCGGCAGTCACCCGATCGCCGGGCGGCCGAGCTCGTCGCGGCGATGACCCTCGACGAGAAGATCTCCCAGCTGCACCTGCAGCCCGACGCCGAGCACCAGCGGTTCGTGCCGCCGATCCCGCGGCTCGGCGTCCCGGGCTTCCGGATCGCCAACGGCCCGGCGGGCATGGGCCCGGCCGACGACAAGCCGCAGAAACCGGCGACCGCGCTGCCGGCCACCATGGCGCTGGCGTCGACGTTCGACACCGCCGTCGCCCGCCGGTACGGCCGGCTGATCGGCAGCGAAACCCGCGCGCTCGCGCACCACGTCTCCGAGGCGCCCGACATCAACATCGCCCGCGTCCCGCGCAACGGCCGGACGTTCGAAGGCATGGGGGAGGACCCGTTCCTCGCCGGCGCGCTGGCCGCCGCCGACATCCGCGGGATCCAGGAGAACGGCACCATCGCCGAGGTCAAGCACTACGCGGCCAACAACCAGGAAACCCAGCGCTTCAGCATCGACGAGCACATCGACGAGCGCACGCTCAACGAGATCTACCTGCCGCACTTCGAGCGGGCGGTCACCGAAGGCCGCGCGGGCTCGGTGATGTGCGCCTTCCCCAAGATCAACGGCGTGTTCATGTGCGAGAACCCGGACCTGCTGCAGGGCAAGCTGCGCGACGACTGGGGGTTCACGGGGTTCGTCCAGTCGGACTGGGGTGCCGCGCACAGCACCGTCGGCTCGGCGAACGCGGGCATGAACCTCGAAATGATCGACGGCACCTGGTACGGCGACAAGCTGAAGCAGGCCGTGCTGGCCGGGCAGGTCACCGAACAGCGGGTCGACGAGCTGCTGCTGCCACGGTTCCGCACCATGTTCGCCTTCGGGCAGTTCGACCACCCGCCGGTGCTTTCGCCGCTGCCGACGGCCCGGCACGACGCCGCCGCCAAGGAGTTCGCCGAGCGCGGCATGGTCCTGCTGCGCAACGAACACGCGCAGCTCCCGCTCGACGCCGGTGTGCGGTCGATCGCGCTGATCGGGCCGTTCGCGACCAAGGCCAAGACCGGCGGCGGAGGCAGCTCGGCCGTCATCCCGACGTCCACAGTGGACCCGTTGCCGGGTCTGCGGCAGCGGGTTCCCGGTGCTCTGGTGACGCTCGACGACGGCAGTGACGTCGCGCGCGCGGCCGCGCTGGCCCGGACCGCCGACGTCAGCGTGGTGATGGTCGGGGACAACGAAACCGAGGGCAAGGACCGGCCGAGCCTGGCCCTCGACGGCAACCAGGACGCCCTGGTGACGGCGGTCGCCGACGCCAACCCGCACACGGTGGTCGTGGTGAAGAGCGGCGGCCCGGTGCTCATGCCGTGGGCCGCGCGCGTGCCGGCGATCCTCCAGGCGTGGTACCCGGGCCAGCAGGACGGCGCGGCGGTGGCGGGCGTGCTCTTCGGCGACGTCAACCCGTCGGCGAAGCTCCCGATCACGTTCCCGGCGGCGGACGCCGACACCCCGGCGAACACCCCGGACCGGTTCCCCGGCGTGGGCGGCGTCGCGACGTACTCGGAGGGGCTGCAGGTCGGCTACCGGTGGTTCGACGCGCAGGGCCGGGCCCCGCTGTTCCCGTTCGGCCACGGCCTGTCGTACACGACGTTCGCCTACTCGGGCCTGTCGGTGCGGGGTACCGGCGACGGCGCCACGGCGACGTTCACGGTCCGGAACACCGGGCAGCGGGCGGGCGCCGAGGTCGCCCAGCTGTACCTGGGCTTCCCGGCGGCCGCGGGCGAGCCGCCGCGTCAGCTGAAGGGCTTCGAGCGGGTCTCGCTGGCGCCGGGGGAGGCCCGGCGCGTGACGATCCGGCTGGACGCGCGCGCCTTCTCCGTCTGGGACACGGTGAGCCACGCGTGGCAGCCCACGCGGGGCGCGTTCACCGTGTCCGTCGGCGGTTCGTCGCGGTCCTTGCCGTTGCAGGCGCCGCTCGTGCGGCGCTGAAGGCTCAGGCCTTGCAGCCGGGCGCGGTGGCGGCGGCGAGCATCAGCTCCGGGGAGTCCTTCACCGCGCCGACCGGGTCGTAGACGCCGTCGACGTCCTGCTGCGCCTGCGCGACGGCCTGGGCCGCCGGGTTCTGGGACGCTTCGTTGCCCGGCTTGGCGCGGTCGAGCGTGGCCTTCGCCTCGGCGGCGTGGTCGCGGGCGTTGGTGAACTTCGTGACGAAGGCCCGGCGGACCGTGTCGCCGAGCGGCACCGGCGCGGGCGGCAGCGCCGTCAGCTTGTCGACGGCCTCGCCGGTGCGGGCCGCGATGCCGCCCAGCGTCGCGCTGAGCGCCTTCTGCGCCTCGGCGACCGACTTGGGTGTCGGCCGGCCGGTCTCGGCTTCCCGGTTGGTGCGCTCCCGGTAGCCGTGGACGGCGGCGCAGAAGCCGTCCATCCAGCGCACGGCGGCCGGGTCGGCGGTCGGCGCGGACGTGACGGTCTGCACCGGGACCGGGTTCTGGGGTGGCGGGGCCGCGGACGGCGTGGTCCCGCACGCGGTCAGCAGCAGGCAGGCACCCAGCAGGGCAGTGGCGATCTTCATGGAACCCCCTCGCGTTGTGCCGGGTACACGCGCGAGCGGGCCGGAAGGTTGAGTCATGCGGCGGCGAGAGTTCCGCCCAATGCCCGAACGCCCGCGGCGGTGAGCTCGGCCCGCGTCCACTGCCCGACGGCGACGGCCCGCGCGGGCCGGATCAGGCCGGCCCGGGCCAGCTGGTGCGCGGTGGCCTGGTCGCAGCAGGGCAGGCCGTCGACCCGCAGGTCGGGCTCGCAGCTGCAGGTGAGTTCGGCCCGTCCGGCCCCGACGGCCCGCAGCATCGCCATCGCGCGGCGATTCAGTTCGGTGGTCATCTCGGTCATCCCCCTCTGGTGGTGCTGACAAGGAGGAGACGTGGCCGGCGTCACCGAATACGCGACTTCGCGCAGGGTCACCCGATCGGCTCAGGTGCGCTTCCCCCAGCGCCGGTCGTCCGGATCCTCACCGCGGCTCAGGGCGTCGAGGTAGGCCCGGTCGACGGCGAACCGGGCGGCGATTTCCGCGCCCCGGGCGACGGCGCCGTGGCCGGGGATGAGGACATCGACCTCTTCGGCGACGTCTTCCAGCCGGTCGAGGACGGCTCGGTAGGTGCCGGGTTGCTCGTCGCGGCGGGGGTCGAGGAGCGGGATCAGGACGTCGGAGAGCAGGTCGCCGGCGATCAGGACGCCCCGATCGGCGAGGAGCAGGGCGGCGTGCCCGACGGCGTGGGCGTCGTGCTCGATGACTTCGCCGGGGAGCGGGTGGCCGGTTTCGGGTAACGGGGTGAGCCGCGCGATCGGTTCAAGGGGAATGTCCGGCGCGGTGTCCCGGGCCATGGCCTGGGCGCGTTCGCGGGCTTCGCCGGCGATGCGCGCGTTAGCCGCGGTGGCGTAGCGGGGGACGTCGCCGAAGCGCGGGTGCCAGAGCAGGTGGTCGAAGTGCGGGTGGGTGGAGAACCCGGCGACGACGGGGGAGCCGAGCCGCTCGAGGTCGTCGGCGAGTTCGTTCAGTTCCGCGCCGCGGATGCCGGGGTCGACGAGGACGAGCCCGGCGTCGGTTTCCACGACGGTGGTGTTGCTCCAGACCCAGTCGCTCTGCCGCACCCAGACCCCGTCGGCCACCTGGTTCAGCACCGGGTCAGAGCCGTTCCTGCAGAGCGTCCGCCGCGGCCAGGAGATCCGCCGCCCAGCGGGCGCCCGGCTTCCGGCCGATCCGCTCGATCGGTCCCGACACCGAAACCGCCGCCACGACCGTGCCCGCCGAATCCCGCACCGGCGCCGAAATGCTTGCCACGCCCGGCTCGCGCTCGGCCACGCTCTGCGCCCAGCCGCGGCGCCGGACCTCGAGGAGCGTGCGCTCGCCGAAGACCGCGTCGGCCAGGATGGTGCGCTGGGTGTGCGGGTCCGCCCAGGCCGCCAGGACCTTCGCGCCCGAGCCCGCTGTCATCGGCAGGCGCGAACCCACCGGCACCGTGTCGCGCAGGCCGCTCGGCGGCTCCGCCGTCGCGACGCACACGCGCTGGACGCCGTCGCGCCGGTACAGCTGGACGCTCTCCCCGGTGACGTCGCGCAGTTTCGGCAGCACCACGCCCGCGGCGTCGAGCAGCGGGTCCGTCGAACCGCCCGCGAGCTCGGCCAGCGCCGTGCCGGGGCGCCAGCGGCCGTCCGGACCGCGGCGCAGCAGCCGGTGCACCTCCAGGCCGACCGCGAGCCGGTGCGCGGTGGCCCGGGGCAGGCCGGTCCGCGTGCACAGTTCCGCGAGGCCGCAGGGGTCGTCCGCGACCGCCTGCAGGACGGCCACTGCTTTGTCGAGTACTCCGATACCGCTATGCTGTCCCACGACCCGATACTAGCGTCCCGCACTTTGGGAAGTCCAGCATCTGGGAAAACCCTGAACTCGAGCTGCGCCCCTCCTTCGCGGCTCGCACCCGATCTCGCAGGTGCGCGCCCGAGTTCGTCGACGAACCGTGGAAGGAGCCGGAGATGACCAGCCCGACCGGCAAGGCCCGCACGCTGGCGGAGAAGGTGTGGGACAGCCACCTCGTGCGCCGAGGCGAAGCCGCCGAACCGGACCTGCTCTACATCGACCTCCACCTGCTGCACGAAGTGACCAGCCCGCAGGCCTTCGACGGCCTCCGCCTGGCCGGGCGGCAGCTGCGCCGCCCCGACCTGACCATCGCGACCGAGGACCACAACGTCCCGACCGTGGACATCGAGCTCCCCATCGCCGATCCGGTCTCGCGCACCCAGGTCGACACCCTTCGCCGCAACTGCGCGGAGTTCGGGGTCCGGCTGCACCCGATGGGTGACGCCGAGCAGGGCATCGTGCACGTCATCGGCCCCCAGCTCGGCCTGACCCAGCCCGGCATGACCGTGGTCTGCGGCGACAGCCACACCTCGACGCACGGCGCGTTCGGCGCCATCGCCTTCGGCATCGGCACGTCCGAGGTCGAGCACGTCATGGCCACCCAGACGCTGCCGCTGCGTCCTTTCAAGACGATGGCGATCACCGTCGACGGGCAGCTGCGCCCGGGCGTCACGGCGAAGGACATCATCCTCGCGGTGATCGCCAAGATCGGCACCGGCGGTGGTCAGGGCTACATCCTGGAGTACCGCGGCTCGGCCATCGAGGCCCTCTCGATGGAGGCCCGGATGACCGTCTGCAACATGTCGATCGAGGCCGGCGCCCGGGCCGGGATGATCGCCCCGGACGAGACGACGTTCGAGTACCTGAAGGGCCGCGCCCACGCACCGCAGGGCGCGGACTGGGACGCGGCGGTCGAAAACTGGCGGCAGCTGCGCACCGACGACGGCGCCGAGTTCGACGCCGAAGTCCACCTCGACGCGAGCGCGCTGACCCCGTTCGTGACCTGGGGCACCAACCCCGGCCAGGGCCTCCCGCTGGGCGCCGAGGTGCCGGACCCGGAGGCGATCCTGGACGAGAACGACCGCATCGCCGCTGAAAAAGCCCTGTCCTACATGGACTTGAAGCCCGGCACGCCGCTGCGTGAGATCGCCGTCGACACGGTCTTCCTCGGCTCCTGCACCAACGGCCGGATCGAGGACCTGCGGGCCGCGGCCGAGGTGCTGCGCGGGCGGAAGGTGGCAGAGTCGGTCCGGATGCTGGTGGTGCCCGGCTCGATGCGCGTCCGCAAGGCGGCCGAGGCCGAGGGGCTCGACCAGGTCTTCACCGAGGCGGGCGCCGAGTGGCGCCAGGCCGGCTGCTCCATGTGCCTGGGCATGAACCCGGACCAGCTGAAGCCGGGCGAGCGCAGCGCGTCGACGTCGAACCGCAACTTCGAGGGCCGGCAGGGCAAGGGCGGCCGGACGCACCTGGTCTCGCCGCTCGTGGCCGCCGCCACGGCCGTGCGGGGCACGCTGTCGTCGCCGGAAGACCTGCTGACCGCCGCCCGCTGACCACCCGAGGAGCTACAGCCATGGAACCGTTCACCCAGCACACCGGCGTCGGCGTCCCGCTGCGCCGGTCCAACGTGGACACCGACCAGATCATCCCGGCGGTCTACCTCAAGCGGGTGACCCGGACCGGGTTCGAGGACGGCCTGTTCGCCGCCTGGCGCGGCGACGAGAACTTCATCCTCAACCAGGGGCCGTTCAAGAACGGGAGCGTGCTGGTCGCGGGCCCGGACTTCGGAACCGGTTCCTCCCGCGAGCACGCCGTCTGGGCGCTGATGGACTACGGCTTCAAGGTCGTCATCTCCGCCCGGTTCGCCGACATCTTCCGCGGCAACTCCGGCAAGGGCGGCCTGGTGGCCGCCCAGTGCGAGCAGCACGACGTCGAGCTGCTCTGGAAGCTGCTGGAGAACGAGCCCGGCACCGAGGTCACGGTCGACCTGGAGACCAAGACCGTGCGGGCGAAGGACTTCACCGCGCCCTTCCAGATCGACGACTACGTGCGCTGGCGGCTGCTGGAAGGTCTCGACGACATCGCGCTGACGTTGCGCCATGCCGGTGAGATCGACGCCTTCGAGGCGAGCCGCCCGTCCTGGAAGCCGACGACGACGCCGGTCTCCGCCGGCTAGCGGTATCGGGGGCGGAATCGCTTGCCAGGCAAGCGATTCCGCCCCTTTTTCGGTTTCGCCGAACGGCCCTCCGCGAGCTTGTCATCGCGCTTCGGCGTTCGCCGGAACCCGTCCCAGGGCAAGGGAAAGTTCCGCACGCCGGTTGGAATCGGGCTGCCTTGGTAATACCGTTGTGGCCAGCCGGCCGACGCGGCCGTGGATCCTTCCTGGAGGACTGGACATGGCCAACAAGGCCCAGCTGATCGAGGCGCTGACCGAGCGCCTGGGCGACAAGAAGGCCGCTGCCGAGGCGGTCGACGGTCTGGTCGACATCATCATCCGGACGGTCAACAAGGGCGAAAAGGTCAACATCACGGGCTTCGGCGTCTTCGAGAAGAGGGCCCGAGCGGCCCGGACGGCCCGCAACCCGCGCACGGGCGAAGCGGTCCGGGTGAAGAAGACGAACGTGCCCGCGTTCCGCGCGGGGACGACCTTCAGGGACGTGGTTTCCGGAGCGAAGAAGCTGCCGAAGGCAACTCCGGTTCGGCGCGCGACGGGGACGACGGCTGCTTCGCGCGCGGCTGCGGCGAAGCCGGCGGCGACGGGTTCGACGGCTACGCGGACCAGGGCAGCGGCGGCCAAGCCGGCGGCGACGCGCACGGCTGCGACTCGGACCGGGGCGACGCGGACGGCTGGGACGCGGTCGGCGGGCACTCGGACGACGGCGGCGAAGGCGGCGGCCGCGAAGCCGGCGACGACGAGGACTCGCGCCACGGCGGCGAAGCCGGCGGCTGGGGCGAAGACCGCTACGGCTGCGAAGTCGACTACCGCTGCGAAGTCGGCCACAGGGGCGAAGTCGACGACGGCGGCGAAGCCGGCCACGGCGGCGAAGACGACCACGGCCCGCAAGACCCCGGCGGCCAGGACCACCGCGGCGAAGACCCCGGCCCGCCGAACCTCAGCCGCGGCGAAGAAGGACTGAGCCGCCCAAAACTGTCGTACCCCTGCGGTAACGTGAAATCAGGGGGACCCCCTGGGGGCGACCCCCTGCTAGACGAGCAGCTTTTCGGCAGGGCCCCGCGCGAGGTGCGCGGGGCCCTGCCGCATGTCCGCACCCTGCGGCGGAATAGATCCACGCCCGGCGGCGCGGCCGGCGCGCTGGGATGGTCGGCTTGCGCGCCGCGGCGGTCGGCTTGCGTTTCGGCGGCCGGCTTGCGTTTCGGCGGTCGGCTTGCGCCTCGGCAGTCGGCTTGCGTTTCGGCGGTCGGCTTGCGCCTCGGCAGTCGGCTTGCGCCTTGGCGGTCGGCTTGCGTCTCGGCAGGACGGGCCCGCGCGGGCGGTCGGTTCGCACGCCTGGACGGTCGACTTCGCACCCGGAGGTCGGCTCGCGTGCCTGGGTGGTCCCTTGCCTACCCGGGTGGTCAGGTTCGCGCGCGAGCATGGTCGGCTCGGGTACCGAGCGGGACTGTCCGTACCTGAAACGCCAGCTTGCGTACCCACAGCGTCGGCTCGCGTACCCGGACGGTCGGCTCACATACCCACGGTGTCGATCCCACTCGCGTAGCCAGGACCAGCCGGCCGAGCCGCAACCCAAACCGGCGCCCCGCAACCGATCCCCGCCGAACGCACCACCGACTCCGCGGAACGGATGGGAAGTCACCCACCGCCTGCGCCGCCGCAACCGCGGGTGCCGGGACCGGTTCCGTCCAATTTCGCGAAGTTGCTTGAGCGCCCGGCCGAGTGATGCCACGCTGCGTTCCTCGGGCCCGCGTCCGGCGGGGCCGGCCGTGGGCGAGGCGAACCTGGGGGCGAACCACCATCGACATCCGGCTGCTCGGCCCGTTCCACGTGCTCGTCGACGGTTCGCCGGTCGTGCTGACCAGTTCCCGCCAGCGCGCGCTGCTCGCCACGCTCGCGCTCGCCGCCGGGCGGCTCGTCTCCATCGATGCCCTCGCCCGGGGTGTCTGGGGCGAGACCCCTCCCGCGCACATCCGGGGCAGCCTGCAGACCTACGTCATGCGCCTGCGCCGGCTCTGCGGCGAAGACACCGTCGTCACCGAACCGGACGGGTACCGGCTGGTCGTCGACCCGTCCCGGGTGGACGCCCTGCGCTTCCTCCAGCTGCTCGACCAGGCCGCCGCCGCGACGGAACCCGCCCGCCGCCGGGAACTGCTCGCCGCCGCTCTCGACGGGTGGGGTGTTCCGCTCGAAGGGGTCGGCTCTCCCGCGCTGGCCGCCGAATGGGGGCCGCTGCTGACCGAGCGGTACCTCTTCGCCGTCGAACAGCGGATCGACCTCGACACCGGGCTCGTCCCCGATGCGCGGCTCGTCGCCGAACTCACCGACCTCGTCGCCCAGCACCCGCTGCGGGAGTCGTTGTGGGAACGGCTGGTGCGCACCCTCGCCCGGTCCGGGCGCCGCGCCGAAGCGCTCGCCCGCTATGCCGGGCTGCGGGCGTTGCTGGCCGACGAACTGGGCGTCGAACCCGGCGAAGACCTCCGCCGCCTGCACGCCGAACTGCTCGCCGCCGACGCCGATCCGGCCGTCCACACCGTTCCGCGGCAACTGCCCTTCGACGTCGCCGGCTTCACCGGCCGCGGCCCCGAACTGGCCGAACTCGACCGGCTGCCGCCCGGGGACGGCTCCGGCATCGTCGTCATCGAGGGCACCGCCGGCGTCGGGAAGACGTCCCTGGCCGTGCACTGGTCCCACCGCGTCCGCGAGCGCTTCCCCGGCGGCCAGCTGTTCCTCGACCTGCGCGGCCACTCCGCGGACACCCCGGTCACGCCCGGCGCCGCGCTGGCCGGCTTCCTGCGCGCCCTCGGCGTCCCGGCCGAGACGCTGCCCTCCACTGTGGAGGAACGCTCGGCGCTGCTGCGCAGCAGGCTGGCCGGCAGCCGCACCCTCATGCTGCTCGACAACGCCCGCGACGCCGACCAGGTCCGCCCGCTCCTGCCCGGGCCCGGGAACCTCGTCGTGGTGACCAGCCGCAACCAGCTGCGCGGCCTCGTCGCCCGGGACGGCGCCCGCCGCATCGCCCTGCGGTCCTTCGACGACCGCGACGCGGCCGCGCTGCTCGCCGGCAGCGTCGGGCCGCAGCGCCTCGCCGCCGAACCCGACGCGGTCGCCGAACTCGTCCAGCTCTGCGGCCGCCTGCCGCTGGCACTGGCACTGGCCGGAGAACGCGCGTCCCGGTTCTCCGGCGTCTCGCTCGCCGGAATCGTCGAAGAACTGCGCGACCAGCGGCTGCGGCTCGACACCCTCCGCGACCCGCAGGACGCCGGCACCGATCTGCGGGCCGCGTTCTCCTGGTCGTACAAGGCGCTGCGCCCGGCCGCGGCGCGCTTCTTCCGGCTGCTCGGCCTGCACCCCGGCCTCGGGTTCAGCCTGGCCTCGGCCGCCGCGCTGGCCGGCGCCGACCTGCGGGACGCGCGGGAACTCGCCGACCAGCTCGCCGCGGCCCACCTGCTCAACCAGCCGGGCACCGACCGCTACCAGTTCCACGACCTGCTGCGCGTCTACGCGGGCGAGCTCGTCGAGGCCGAGACGACCGAAGCCGAACGCGCGGCGGCGCTGCGCCGGCTCGTCGACTGGTACCTCGCCGGCGTCGCCGAAGCGAACAAACTGGTCCGGCCCGACCTGCTCACCGAAGACATCACGCTCGACCCGCCGCCGGTACCCGCCGTCCGCTTCGCGCAGCACGAGCAGACGATCGCCTGGTACACCACCGAACGCCAGGCCCTCACCGCGCTCGTCGGCATCGCCGCCGAGCACGGCTGGACCGCGCACGCCTGGAAACTCGCGTGGCTCCTGCGCGGGTTCTTCGCCGAACGCCACGACCGCGACGACTGGATCACCACCGCCCGCGCGGCCGTCGCCGCCACCCGGGACGCCGGCGACGGCATGGGACTCCAGTACAGCGCCAACAACCTCGGCTCGGCCTACCTGCGCACCCTCCAGCCCGACAAGGCGATCGAGGCGCTGGAGGAAGCGCGCGCGGCGTCCGAGGGCGGCGACGGCACCGCGCTGACGGTCGCGATCCTGTCCAACCTCGCCGGCGCCTACTACGTCCGCGCCGAATACGCCGAAGCCGAGCGCTACGCCCTCAAGGCCGTCCACCTCGCGCGCGACCACGGCCAGCGCACGTTCGTGCCGCACGCGCTCCTCAACGTCAGCGCCAGCCGCATCGGCCTCCGCGACTACGACCACGCGGCCGAAGCCGCCCAGTCCGCCCACGAAGCCTTCGCGGAACTCGGCGACCGCTACCACGCGGCGCTCGCGCTGGGCAACGTCGCCGAGGCCCTCGAAGGAGCCGGCCGGCACGAAGAAGCGGAGCGGGCCGGGCTCGACGCGCTCGCCGAGCTGAAGGAGCTGAACGCCGACTACGGCACGATCGACGTCCAGATCACCCTCGGCCGGCTCAAGCACCGCACCGGCCGCGCGCACGAAGCGGGCGGCCACTGGGCCGAGGCGCTGACCGTCAGCCAGCGCCTCGGCGACCCCCGCGCCGCGGAGGTCCAGGCCCTGCTGGCCACGGTGCCGACAGAAACCCCCTCGCCCGGGGATGCGCCGTACCCCTAGCCCGGCGCAGCCCAGCGGGACCCGGGACAAGTACACCAAGATCGACTGTCACGCCGCTGTCTCGTCGTGACAGCGGGGGCGCGGCGCCTCAGGAGTGGCTGGGGGAGGGGGCCGGGAGGGCGCTCGGGTGGTAGTCCGCGGCCAGGAGCACCGGGCCTTCGGAGTCCGTCGGCGGGCGGAACGACAGCACCCAGAACGAGCCCTTCTTGCTCGGCACCACGCCGCCGCGCGTGGCCGAGATTTCGACTCCGTCCCGGTCGGCCAGCGCGCTCACCAGGTCCGGGATCACGCCGCCCTGGCTGCACACCACCGGTGTCCCGCCGTCGCCGGCCACGGCCAGCAGGCGCGCCACGCCCAGGACCGGGTCCGGCCAGTAGCCCTCTTCCGAGAACAGCGGCTCGTGGCGGACCTCCGCCGTGACGTCCTCCGCCACCCCGTGGACCGTCTGCACGCACCGCAGCCGCGGGGCCGACAACACCCGGTCCGGGCCGAACAGCGACAGCACCCGGCGCAGCGCCGCCGCCTGGCGCTGACCCGCTTCCGACAGCGGCCGGAGGTCGTCGTCGCCCGACCACTCGTCGCGCTTGCCCGCTTTGGCGTGCCGCACCAGCAGCAGCGTCGTCAGGCCCACCGGGAGCTCGCAGAACGCCCGCAGCACCCGGACGTCCTCCGGGCGCGTCAGCAGCTTCTCCGCCGCGATCGAGTCCAGCCAGCGCAGCTCGTCGACCTCGTCGTTCGCCGCGAACTCGCCGGAAACCGCTTCCGCGGCGAAGTAGTCGACCGTCTTCGGCACCGTCCCGGAGCCGTTCCGCGCGGGCACCGGGTACGCCGACCGGACCAGGTAGCGGCCCAGGACGGCGGTGAACCCGGTCTCCTCCCGGACTTCCCGCACCGCGGCCTCGGCGATCGTTTCGCCCTGGTCGAGCTTCCCCTTCGGGAACGACCAGTCGTCGTAACGCGGGCGGTGCACCAGCGCGACCTCGGTCACGCCCCCGGCGAGGCGCCACAGCACCGCGCCGGCCGCCCGGACTTCCTGGGTCATCCGGCGGCCCCGTGCAGCTTCGCCAGCTCCAGCTGGTGGTCGCGCACGCGCGAGCCGTCGGCGGGGAACGGCGACCACTCGCCGCTCGCGGTCAGCACCCAGCAGCGCGTCGCCGGGTCCAGCGCCGAGTCGAAGATGTTGTCGAGCTGCGCGGTCAGCTTCGGGTCCTTGACCCGCACCAGCGCCTCGATCCGCCGGTCGAGGTTGCGGTGCATCATGTCCGCGCTGCCGATCCAGTGCGTGCCGCCGGCGCGGAAGTTGAAGATCCGCGAATGCTCCAGGAACCGGCCGAGGATCGAGCGGACGTGGATGTTCTCCGACAGCCCTTCGACGCCGGGCTTGAGCGTGCAGATCCCGCGCACCACGACCTCGACCGGCACCCCGGCCTGCGACGCGTGGTAGAGCGCGTCGATGACCTGCTCGTCGACCAGCGAGTTGCACTTGATCCGGATCCCGGCGTCCTGCCCGGCCCGCGCCAGCTCGATCTCCTCGCCGATGGCGCGCACGATGCCGCGGCGGATGCCGTGCGGCGAGGTGAGGATCGTCCGGTAGGTGTCCTGGCGGGAGTAGCCGGTCAGGACGTTGAACAGGTCGGTGACGTCGGCGCCGATGCTCGGGTCGGCGGTGAACAGGCCGATGTCCTCGTAGAGCCGCGCTGTCTTCGGGTTGTAGTTGCCGGTGCCGATGTGGCAGTAGCGGCGGATGGTCGAGCCCTCCTGGCGCACGATCATCGACACCTTGCAGTGCGTCTTCAGCCCGACCAGGCCGTACACGACGTGCACGCCCGCACGCTCCAGCGTCCGCGCCCAGGTGATGTTGGCCTGCTCGTCGAACCGCGCCTTGATCTCCACCAGCGCGACGACCTGCTTGCCCGCCTCCGCGGCGTCGATCAGGGCGTCGACGATCGGGGAGTCACCCGAGGTCCGGTACAGGGTCTGCTTGATCGCGAGGACCTTCGAGTCGGCCGCCGCCTGCTCGATGAACCGCTGCACGCTGGTCGAGAACGAGTCGTACGGGTGGTGCACCAGCACGTCGCCCTCGCGCAGCGTCGCGAACACGCTCTTCGGCGTCTCGCGCTCGCCGAACGCCGGATGCGTCGCCGGCACGAACGGCCGGTCCTTCAGCTCCTTGCGGTCCACAGCGGACAGCTGGTGCAGGCAGGTCAGGTCGAGCAGCCCGGGCACCTCGACGACGTCCGCGGGGTCGACGTCCAGCTCGCGCAGCAGCAGCTCGAGCATGTGCTCGCTCATGTCCTGCGCGACCTCGAGGCGCACCGGCGGGCCGAACCGGCGCTGCGCCAGTTCGCGCTCGAGGGCCTGGAGGAGGTCCTCGTCCCGGTCCTCGTCGACCTCGAAGTCGGCGTTGCGGGTGACGCGGAAGACGTGGTGCTCGGTGACGTCCATGCCGGTGAACAGCTCGCCCAGGTGCGCGGCGATGAGCTCTTCGAGGGGCAGGAAGGTCGCGGTCCGGCTGGTGCGTTCGGTCTCGACGCGCATCAGGCGCGGCACGTTGCTCGGCACCTTGACCCGGGCGAAGCGCTCGGTGCCGCCTTCGGGGTCGCGGACCGTCACGGCGAGGTTGAGCGAAAGGCCGGAAATGTACGGGAACGGGTGCGCCGGGTCGACGGCCAGCGGCGTCAGGACCGGGAAGATCTGCTCGGAGAAGTAACTGGACAGCCGGAGCTGGTCGGCGCCGGCGAGGTCGGCCCAGCCGACGATGTGGATGTCCTCCTCGGCCAGCTGCGGGCGCAGGTGCTTCTCGAAGGCGCCGGTCTGCCGCTCGACGAGGTCCTGGTTGCGCTTGGCGATGTAGCCGAGCTGCTCGCGCGGGGTGAGGCCGTCCGCGCTGCGGACCAGCAGGCCGGTCTCGTCGCGGCGCTTCAGGCCGGCGACGCGGACCATGTAGAACTCGTCTAGATTGGACGCGAAGATGGCGAGGAACTTCGCCCGCTCGAGCAGCGGCTGCGACTCGTCCTCGGCCAGCGCGAGCACGCGGGCGTTGAAGTCCTGCCAGGAGAGTTCGCGGTTGAAGTACCGGTCGTCGGGCAGCGTCTCGACGGCGGTCGGCGCGACGGTGACCGCGGGCGGCGCCGACGGGACGGCCCGGAACTCCTCGGCGTTGCGGGCGTTGCCCTGCGTGGCGCTGCGGCGCCGCGTCGTGGCCGGGGTGGCCGCGGGCGACGTGGTCTTGCGGGTCCTCGCCTTGCCGGCGGTGGCACGGGCGGCGGTGTCGCGCGCGGTGGACTTGGACGGCACCTTCTTGGCGGGGGTGCTCTTCTTCGCCGTCTCCGAAGATCCGCTGGCCGGGTTCCGTCGCCTCCGCGGTGCGGGCGTGCCGCCGTCGTCTGTGCTCACGGCCCCCATTCTTCACTACGTCAGGCGGAATTGCGCAGACCGCGGTGAAGGTCAGATGAACAGCTCGGCGCGGTAGGCCGAGGTGTGTTTCCCGACACCCAGGGCGCGCACGTGAGCGAGATCATCCGGGGTGTCGACATCGCTGCGCAGGGTCGGCAGGGCCCCGCGCAGGGGGACGGCCCCGGACGCGGCGTGCAGCCGCGCCGAGCCGGGCCCGAACCGCGGATCGAGGGCGGCTCCGGGTGCGGCGAGCAACAGGGTGGTGCCGGTGCCCTGGCGATCGGCGACGAAGGCTCGTTTGCCGGCGGCTTCGGTTTGGGCCTCGGCTAGGGCGGCGGTGAGGTCGCCGGCGCGCAGGGCGGGGAGGTCGGCTTGAAGGGCGCCGACGGCGGCGCCGGGATCGTCGGCTTTGAGCAGGGCTTCGCCGTGCCGGAAGGCGGCGTTGAGGGTCTGTTCATCGGGTTCGCCGACAATTTCGACCCCGAGTTCGGCCAGCTCGCGGACGGCCCCCGGATCGGCGGCGACGACCAGCACCCGCCGAACCCGAGCACTGGACGTGACGGCGGCGAGCGTGTCTTTGGCGAAGGCGAGGACCAGGCCGGGATGGTGGGCGGGTTCGACGGCACCACGAAGCCGCGACTTGCCGTCACGGGGGTGCTTGAGGGGTACGACCAGGTCCACGTCCACGTGTCCATCTTTACCCGAAAGCCGAGAGGGGCGGGGGCGAGTGGGGCGGGTTGTCCACAGGCGACGGGGGTTGTGGACAGGTCCGCCCGGGGGTGGGGCTTGGGGCGGGGTTTTGACGGCTGGGGGCGATAGCGTCAATTCGGTGGTGGTTCCCCCTGGGAGGGCGGGTTGCGGCTGGGTGGTGTTGGCGCTGCTCGGTGGTCGCGAATGACTCATTCGGGACCTCGGACCGTCGTCGGGGACCTGGCCCAGACCGGGAGCGCGGCGGGGGCCACGTCGTGGGACCGGGTGCCGAAGCCGCACCGGCTCGCGCAGCTG
>NZ_JBSFNC010000138.1:0-24492 GCF_053586895.1 Amycolatopsis sp. NPDC003731
CTGACGGGAGCTCCGCCGCGTGCTCGTGGGAAAAGATAAGCGAGGCCACGCGTCACGAGAGGTCCCGAATGAGTCATTCGCGACCTTCGGGGAGCGTCACCCTCGGAAGCCACGGCCGTGCGAGGGCACGGAAGATTTCCGCCGGGGACGTGTCGATCCGCACCACCGTCGTTCGACGCTTCAGTGAAGGCACCCACAGGGGGCGCCCCGAACACCGAGGACACCCGATGACCGAGCTGACCACGGACCGCACCCGGCGAGCGATCGTCGACCACACCCGGCGCCTGGCGGAAGCCGCGGCGGCGGCCGGCCCCGACGCTGCCGTTCCGACGGCTCCGGAGTGGACCGTCACCGATCTGGTGCGGCACCTGGGGCAGACCCAGCACTGGGTCGCGGAGATCGTCGAGCGCCGCATCACCGACCCCACCCGGCTGCCCACCGAGCTGCCGGAACTGCCCGCCGACCCGGGCGCGTGGCCGGCCTGGCTGGCGGAGGCGGCGGACCGCGTCGCGGCCGCGTGTTCCGATGACGCGCTCGACGCGCCGGTGTTCAACGCCTCCGGGGACGAGCGGTCCGGGACGCGGTTCTGGCTGTCCGCCATGCTCAACGAGGCGGTCGTCCACGGCTTCGACGGGGCCGCCGCGGCGGGCCGGCCGGCCGACGTCGAAGCCGACGTCGCGGCCGCGCTCGTCACCAACCACCTGACGATGCTCACCTCGCCGACCTGGGAGCTGCAGCGGCCCGCGTCCGCGCAGGCCATCCGCGGCTCCGGGCAGACCCTGCAGTGGCGGGCCACCGACATCGCCGACGGCGCGTGGTTCATCGAGCGGCGCCCCGAGGGCGCGACCTGGCAGCACAAGACCGGACCGGCCGACGTGACGATCAGCGGCCCGGCCGCGTCACTGCTGCTGACGTTGACCCGGCGGATGCCGCTGACCGAAACCACGGTCGAGGGCGACGCCGAGCTCGCTCGGCACTGGCTCGACCACACCGCCCACGTCAGCGACTGACTCAGCCGCGGAAGACCGACTTCCGCTGCGAAAGCCGCTGGTACAGCGTCTGCTGGATCGACTCCCGCACCTGGTCGGTCAGCTGGAACACCAGCATCGGGTCGTCGACGGCGTCCGGGCCGTAGGAATCCGTCGCGATCGGGGCACCGAACTCGATGCTCCACTTCGTCGGGAGCGGGACCGCGCCCAGCAGGCCCAGCATCGGGAAGAACGGCGTCACCGGGAAGTACGGCAGCCCGAGCATCCGCGCCAGGACCTTGATGTCACCCAGCTTCGGGTAGATCTCCTCGGCGCCGATCACCGACACCGGGATGATCGGCACACCCGCCCGCAGCGCCGCCGACACGAAGCCGCCGCGGCCGAAGCGCTGCAGCTTGTAGCGCGAGGCGAACGGCTTCCCGACGCCCTTGAAGCCCTCCGGCCACACCCCGACCAGCTCGCCCTTGCGCAGCAGGCGCTCGGCGTCGGCGTGGCAGGCCAGCGTCTGGCCGGACTTGCGGGCGAACGACCCCACCAGCGGCACCTGGAACACCAGGTCCGCGCCCAGTCCGCGCAGGTGACGGCCACCCGTCTCGTCGTGGACCGCCACCGCCGTCATCAGCGAGTCGAGCGGGATCGTGCCCGAGTGGTTGGACACCAGCAGCGCGCCACCGGCCGCGGGGAGGTTTTCGACGCCGTACGTGTCGACGCGGAACCACTTCTTGTACAGCGCGCGCAGCGGCGGGAGGAACACCGCCTCGGTCAGCTCGGCGTCGAAGCCGAACTCGTCGACCGTGTAGTCGCCGGTCAGCCGGTCGCGGATGAAGCCGAGCGCCGAGCGCGCCGCGTCCGAAAGGGGCTCGTCCGGCGCCGGCCGGTCGACGCCGCCGGGGAAGGCGACGACCGGCGCCTCCGCCTGCTCGCGGAGGTCCCGCTCGGCTTCCACGGCTTCCGGCTTCTCCCGGCCCGGTCCGTGCAGGGGGATGACCTGCGCTTCGGCACCGCCCACCGTTCCCGCCTCGCTTCCGAAGTAGTCGTGTGGCCTGGTCATCGGCTCTGCCCCGTCGCCGCCGCGACGAGCACCTTGCCGGCCAGCCCGGCCAGCTTGCCGCCGTCGAGCACCGGGCGGAGCCCGCGTCCGACGATGTAGTCGTCGAACGCCTCCCGCGTGGTCCAGCGCGGGGTGTAGCCGAACTCCTGCTTCAGCTTGGCGATGTCGACGACCCGGCCGAAGTTCAGCAGCCGGACCTGGTCGGCGGAGAAGTCCACGACGCGCGCGCCGCGCAGGACCTTGCCGACCGACGGCACCACGCTCCGCGGCATCGGCAGCTCGACCCGGCCGGCCCGCCGGATCGCCTGCGAAAGGGTGAGTACCCCCTCCGCGCCGACGTTGAACACGCCGGGCCGGTCGGTCAGGGTCGCCCGTTCCAGGACGGACAGCGCGTCCGAAGAGTGCAGCAGCTGGATCCGCGCGTCGTAGCCGAAGACCGTCGGCACCACCGGCAGCGCGAAGTAGCGCGCGAGGACGGTGTCGGTCTCGGGACCGATGATGTTGGCGAAGCGGAACAGCGTGGTCGTGATGTCCGGGCGGCGGCGCACCAGGCCCCGCACGTATCCCTCCATCTCGACGGCGTCCTTCGCATATCCGCTGGTCGACGTCGGGATGAGCTCGGAGTCCTCGGTGAACACCGCCTGCGAGCGGGCGCCGGCGCCGTAGACCGCCGCCGTCGACTTGACCACCAGTTTCCGGACCAGCGGCGAGCGCTGGCAGGCGGCGAGCAGCCGCATGGTGCCGATGACGTTGACTTCCTTGATCGCCGTGCGGCGCCCCGGCCCGGCCGGGTGCGCGGTGCAGGACGCGTGCACGACCGTGTCCACCTTGGCCGTGCTGATCACCTTGGCGATCAACGGGTTCCTGATGTCCGCGCGGACGAACTCCGCGTGCCCCATGCGCTGCAGGACCGTCTTGTCGGGCGGGACCGTGTCGACACCGATGACCCGTTCGAAGTCGGGGTTGTTGCCCAGCCGGGCGAGCAGTTTCCCGCCCAGTTCCCCGGCGACCCCGGTGACGAGCACGATGTTCGACGGCATGCGACTCCCTGCGGCGTAGGGCAAGTGGGGGGTGGACAGTCACCCGAGGCGCGCGAACCTGCACTCACTGGAAGCATCGCGCGGACGCCCTTGAGATGTTACCGCTCTTCAGTGGTAGCTCCGGGCTGTCTCACGTGCTATTAACACCGGTTTCCCCGGAAAGCGACGAACGCCTCACTCGAACGGGCGGACCGTGCCCACCACATGGACGTGGCCCGTCCAGAGACTGGACGGGCCACGGTCACACTCGGCAGGCTTACTTGCCGGCCTTACGACGCTGGACGCGCGTACGGCGAAGCAGCTTGCGGTGCTTCTTCTTCGACATGCGCTTGCGGCGCTTCTTGATCACAGAGCCCATGGGCGCTCCTTAGGTCGACGTCGGTCACGCTGCCCGGCGCAGCGTCCAACGGGTGGAGCGCACAGGCACGAGCGGTTTTCCAGGTTACCCGTCTCCCCGGGCGGGCCGGTCAGCGGGCACGTCGTAACACGGCGTGCCGCCGGCCGGGCCGTGGATCAACCCACGTCGTAGTAGGCACCCTGGAGGTATTCGTGCACTGCTTTTTCCGGCACCCGGAAGGACTTGCCGACCCTGACGGCGGGCAGCTCACCCGAGTGCACGAGACGGTAGACGGTCATCTTGGAGACCCGCATCAGCGTGGCCACTTCGGCGACCGTCAGGAACTGGACCTGCCCGACGGCGGGCAAATCCTCCTTCTTGTTCGGCGACATGTTTACCGCGTCCTTCGACACGTGTCGCGCCACGAGGCTTCCCCACCTGTGGTATCGACACGCACGTGCTCTATCGAGAGTAGCGGGACTGGTGGGACTAATGCGACGCCTGTCACCGAGATGGGCCCCTACCAGCGCTAACGCACAAGCACCGGCGCGTGCAAGACCCGGGCGATCGCCCTTTCCGGGGAAATCGGGCGCCCGGGAGTCAGCTCTCGTGAGCCTTGCCCAGCTCCACCGACCGGTCCTTCGCGGCCTCGATGGCGGCCAGCAGCGCGGCGCGGACGCCGTGCTTCTCGAGTTCGCGGATGGCGTTGATGGTCGTCCCGGCCGGGGAGGTCACGGCCTCGCGCAGCAGCACGGGGTGCTCATCGGATTCGGCGAGCATCTTCGCCGCGCCGACGGCCGACTGGATGATCAGCTGCCCGGCGAGCGCGCGCGGCAGGCCGAGCAGGATCCCGGCGTCGATCATGGCCTCGACCAGGTAGAAGAAGTAGGCGGGCCCGGACCCGGACAGAGCGGTGACGGCGTCCTGCTGCGCCTCGGGCACCTCGACGACTCGGCCGACGTGCGAAAGCAGGTCCCGCACGACGGCGAGGTGCTCACCGGTCGCGTACCGGCCGGCGGAGATGGCGCTCATGGCCTCGTTGACCAGCATCGGCGTGTTCGGCATGACCCGCACGACGGGAACGCCCTCGGCGAGCCGCCGTTCGTAGAGCGAGGTGGGCAGCCCGGCACAGAGCGAGACGACGAGCGAGGACGGCCCGAGCAGCGGAGCGAGCTCGTCGAGAACGGGCTCGATGTCCTGCGGCTTCACGGCGACAACCAGGATGTCGGCCCGCTTGGCGGCTTCCTCGACCTCGACGCCCCGGATGCCGTACCGGCTGGTCAGCTCATCGACGCGCGCCGGGTACCGCTCGGTGAAGAGGAGGTCGCCGGCGTCGTGGCCGCCGTGCAGCAGCCCCGAGAGCAACGCCTCACCGATCTTGCCCGCACCCAGCACCGCGATGACCGTCATGGTGGCAAGGGTGCCAAACGAAGCCGGACGCCCCGGTGCCGGGGCGCGCTGGGGCCGCCGGTCGCCGGGGGTGCGCTCGGAGGGTGCCGGCGGTGACGCTGCCGCGCGCGCCCCGGCGCCGGGGCCACCGGATGCCGGGAGTGCGCTCGCAGGATGCCCACGGTGAGACTGCCGCGCGCCAGCCCGGCGCCGGGTCGCACCGGGGCCACCGGATGCCGGGAGTGCGCTCGCAGGATGCCCATGGTGAGACTGCCGCGCGCTGGGGCCGCGGCGGCAAGGCTGCGTCGCCGCCGCTGTCCGGTGGGGCCCGCGGTCACGCCACCGATTGCCGAGCCTCCGGGCAAGCCGGGCCGCGGCGGCAAGGCTGCGTCGCCGCCGCTGCCCGGTGGCGGGCCCGCGGTCACGCCACCAGTTGCCGAGCCTCCGGGCAAGCCGGGCGCCGGGCCGACGGGCCCGCGGTCACGCCAACCGTTGCCGGAGTGCCCCTGGCAAGCCCGACCGTCGCGGGGTCACCGACGAGCGCACAGCCATCAAAGCCGCGCTGGCGACGAGCCCGCGCCACACCGCCCGGGTGCCGGAGCGAGGTGTGCCGGTCGCCAATGACCCATTGGAGACCTCCGACGTCCCGAATGAGTCATTCGCGACCTCCGGACTCGCCGCCCGAACCCGCGCTCACCCCCCAGGAGCCGGCGCCAGCCCGAGCTGGCGCGCCTGGCACACGAGCCGGCCCTGGGCGTCGACCACCGTGGCGTCGGAGTCGAACCACGACTCGTGGACCGACCTCGACTCCACCACCACTCGCAGCCAGCCCGGCGCCGGGCGCGTCCTCAGCAGCGCCGTCAGCTGGACCGTCGGGGCCCAGCCGATGCGGCCCAGGTTCATCACCACCGGCGGGTTCACGTCCGACGCCAGCAGCGAAAAATACGGGTCCACCAGGCTGTGCCGGGGGCGGACCCACAGCCGCATCCGGGGTGGCTCGCCCGTGCGGCCCGTCAGGTAGCCCGCCGTCGCCGGGTCGAGGCGGACTTCGCACCCCTTGGCCAGGTTGAACGGCCCCTCCGTGCTCTCCGCCATCGCCAGCGCGCCCGGCGGGGGCTCGGCCGGCATCGACGGGACGTCGGTCCACTCCGGGCGGCGCATCGGCAGGCGGCCCGTCGTCACCCTCGCCTCGACGCAGCTGCGGCCGCGCTGCTCCAGGCGGACCTCGACCACCGTCGCGCGGCGGCCGACCTTGCGGACGTCCGTGCGCAGCAGCACCGGGCCGAGCGCGGGCGCGTGCAGGAACTCCGCACTGACGACCAGCGGCTCCGCGTGCGGCTCACCGCGCTCGTGCAGGGCGGCGATCGCCGCCCGGGCCAGCAGGGCGAGCAGGAAACCCCCGTGCGGGTGCGAGCCGATGGCCCATTCCGCACGCAGCACCGCGGTGAAGGTGCCGTCCCCCAGCGACCGCGCCGCACTCGCCGTGTCGAAGGACACGGCGGTGCCGTCCATTCCGCTCACGAACGGTCCGCGCCATTTCGGGAATCGGGGTAGGTGACGAGCAACGAGTGCGACGGGTTCACGGTCCGAACTTTACGGGTACAACCGGCGGAAATGCACTGGGGAGTAGATAGGCGCGACGCACTTATTGGCCGAGGTGGAACCGCGCGAACAACAACGCCTCCGCCAGATCGCGGACCCGCTCCGCCGCGGTGACGGCGTGCCGGGTGTTGATCTCCAGCACGATCTGGCCGCCGAAACCGTTGCTGACCAGCTTCTCGAGCAGTTCGGCGCAGGGCTGGCCGCCGCGGCCGGGTACCAGGTGTTCGTCCTTCGGGACGCCGGTGCCGTCCGCCAGATGGACGTGTGAGAGGCCGTCACCCATCCGCTGCGCGAGCGCCAGCGCGTCCATCTCGGCTGCCGCTGTGTGGGACAGGTCGAGCGTGTAGTGCCGGAACCCGACGTCCGTCGGATCGATCGACGGCCGGAACGCGGACACGCGCGAATTCTTCGAACCACCGGGCGGCCGGACCTTGAACATGTTTTCCACGGCGATTTCGACGCCGCTCGACTCCTCCAGTTCGGCGACCAGATCACCGAACCCGTCGCCGTACCGGCGCTGCCACCGGAACGGCGGGTGCACCACCACCGTGCGCGCGCCGAGCTCCAGGGCGGCGTCGACCGACATCCGCAGCCGCACCACCGGATCGGGCGACCAGATCCGCTGGGTGATCAGCAGCGACGGCGAGTGCACGGACAGCACGGGCACGCCGGTGCGCCGCGACAGGCGCCGCAGCGCGGTGACGTCCTGGCTGACCGGGTCGGCCCAGACCATCACCTCGACGCCGTCGTAGCCGAGCTCGGCGGCCAGCTCGAACGCCGTCCCCGCCTTGAGGGGCCACACCGACGCCGTGCTGAGTCCGACGGGGACCGGCTGCTCGTCTGTCACGGGCGCCATCCTGCCTCGTCACCGACGGTGCGCGGCGCCGCCGGGCCGCCAACGCGACGCGGATCACCGCGCCGGTGTCAGCGCCCGACGAGCAGCAACGCCGCCGGTGAGACCGTCACCACCAGGCCGACCAGCACCGCGAGCACCGTCGTCTGCAGGTCCTCGGCGCGGCGGATCTTCCGCACGATCCAGACCAGCGCGACGACCACCAGCAGGGCGGCGATCAGCGCGGCGGCCGGGATGTTCACCCACAGCCAGTTGAAGCCGAGCCAGACGGCGGCGCCGCCGACGACACCCATCGCCAGCTGGCCGGCCAGGGCCAGCCACTGCTTGCCGGGCGACGCCGCCGGTTCCGGCTCCGCGGCCGGCTCGGGCGCGTCGTCGTACTCGTCGTCTTCGTAGCCTTCGCCCTGCTCGTAGCCGTAGTCGTCCTGCTCGAAGTCCGGGCCGTCCGCCGGGTAGTCGTCGGCGAACTCGCGCTCGTACGGCGCCAGGTCGTCCGGGATCGGCGCCCGCGAGGCCCGGTCGCCGGGCGCGAACGGCATCGGCGGCGGGTACGCGCCGGTCGGCGGGCCCGCGTCGTAGGCGGCCTGGTAGCCGCTGCTCTCCGGGGCGAAGCCGTCGGGCTCGAAGTCGTCCTCGGGGTAGCCGTCGTCCGGGGTGTCGGAGGGCACCGCCGGCATGACGCCGATCTCGGTGTCCTCCATCTGCTCCTTCTGCCGCCGCTTGCGCCAGTTCGCCAGGCCCGCGGGCGAGGCGGGCTCGTCGGGCTTCTTGGCCTTCGGCGGCACCGGCGGGGCGGGCGGCTCGTCGTCGGGGACCGCCGAGAACTGCTCGGTGTGGTCCTCGCGCTTCGGCTCCGGGCGGCGCGCCGGGGCGCGGCGCGGGCGGCCGGGTGCGGCGGGCGGGTTCGCGAACGACCCGCTGGCCATCGGGCCCGGCGGGAGGTCGATGTCGGCGTCCGGGGTGCCGTTGAGGCCGTCGAGCCGGGCCGACAGCGGACTGCCGGGCGGCGGGGGTGCCGGCAGCTGCTGCGACGGCTGGGGCGGCGTCGGCAGCTGCTGGGACGGCTGCGGCGGGCCGGGACGGCGCCGGACCGGCGGGACGGCCGCGCGGGTCTCCTCGGCGGCCGGCGGGACCGGCAGCTGCTGCGAGGGCTGCGGCGGGGGCACGGGCAGCTGCTGGGACGGCTGCGGCGGGGGCACCGGCAGCTGCTGGGACGGCTGCGGGGGCGGCGGGGGCTGGCGGCGCGGCGCGGCGCGCGGCGGCACCGGCAGCTGCGCGGACTCCTGCGGGCGCGCGAACTGGCCCGACTCCTGCGGCGGCCGGGCGAACTGGCCGGACTCCTGCGGGGCCGGGCGGGCGTACTGGCCGGACTCGGCGCCGCCGGGGGCGGGCCGCGCCGGGGGCGGCGGCACCGGCCGGGGCAGCGGCTGGGAGTCCTGCGGGACCGCCCGGGGCGCGGGCGGCGGCGGGGACGGCGGCTCGGCGCGGCGGCGGCCGGCCGGGCGCGCGGGCGGGGCCGGCGTGCCTTCGGACGCCACCCGGTCGATGATCGCCTGCGGGCCGGTGTCGCTCACGCCGGGCCGCCGGTGCGAACCGGTCGCGCCGGGCGGGGCTTCCGGGGTGGCGGGTTCGTCGTCGTCATCGGCGGCGCGCCGACGGCGACGGCGTCCGCCGTCGACCTGGGCACCGTGCTGGGCGAGCAGCTCAGCCACGGTCTTCTGCGGCTGGTCGCCTCCGGTCTGGTCCGTCATACCTGGTGATCCCCTGCGCGCACCGTGTTGCCACTGTCGGCACCTCGCGGAGCGAAACCCGACGGCACACCGGCGGCGCCGCGCGCGCTGTACACCGACCTCTGCATGTCCGTCACCTCTCCACCGTGCCCGTTATCCGTCCGGGAAGTCCAGCCGCGTGCTTTCACCGGTCCTCCTGTGCGCCGAAGCGCCCGGCGAGGGCGGCTCCAGTCTCATCCGCGCCGTTCGAATGGTCCAGCCGCCGCAGGATGACACCCTCTCGCAGAGCCCACGGGCAGATCTCGAGTTCCGGCACCCCGAGCGCCCGCATCGTGGCCTGCGCGACGAGCGCACCCGCCACGAGCTGGTGCGACCGGCTCGAGCTGACCCCCTCGAGCTGGGCGAGATCGGCCGACGGCATCCGCGAGATGAAGGCGAGGAGCTGGCGCAATGCCGTGT
Organism: Amycolatopsis sp. NPDC003731; assembly: GCF_053586895.1. Taxonomy (NCBI): domain Bacteria; kingdom Bacillati; phylum Actinomycetota; class Actinomycetes; order Pseudonocardiales; family Pseudonocardiaceae; genus Amycolatopsis; species Amycolatopsis sp. NPDC003731. The sequence goes on from NZ_JBSFNC010000138.1 coordinate 9,451, forward strand.
CCGTGAGCGTACGTCGGACGCGCGGGCCCGCCGCCGAGGGGGCGGCGCCGGTCAGCCGGGCGAGCGAGCGGAACGTCTTCGACGTCGCCACGACCCGATCGGGTTCACCCCATTTGGTGACCTTGCGCGCGAGGTCGGTGAGCTGGTCGTCCAGCCACGCGGACGTCGCGACGAGCTCGGAGCGCGTCGGCGGGTCGTGCTTGAAGCGGGTGCGCGTGGTGCGGCCAGCGCCCAGGGGCAGCGATTCGGCCAGCACCGGTTCCTCGTCGCGGCCCATCGCGACCTCGAGGGAGCCGCCGCCGATGTCGAGCACCAGCAGCTGCCCGGCCGACCAGCCGTACCACCGGCGGACGGCGAGGAAGGTGTGCCGGGCTTCGTCGACCCCGGAGAGGACTTGCAGCTCGACGCCGGTTTTGTCGGCCACGCGGGCCAGCACCTTGGCGGAGTTCTTCGCTTCGCGGACCGCGGAGGTGGCGAAGGCCATCAGCTCTTCGCAGCCGAGCCGCGCGGCGGCGTCCTTGGCGGATTCGACGGCGGTCACCAGCTCGTCGGCGCCGGCCTTGGAGAGCTCACCGCCCGGGGTGATCTGCTCGGCCAGCCGCAGCACGGACTTTTCGGAATGCATCGGCGTCGGGTGGGCGCCACGGTGGGCGTCGACCACGAGCAGGTGGACGGTGTTGGAACCGACGTCGAGTACCCCTAGGCGCACGGGGGTCCAGGGTACCGGCCTCAGCGGCAGGTCTCGAACATGTAACCGAAAACACTCGGTGCGGCTTCGCCCCGGCGCGCCTCCGCCGGGGCGATACCGCACCAAAAAGGACTTACGTCTCGAACTTGTAGCCCAGGCCGCGCACGGTGACCAGGTGCCGCGGCGAACCCGGGTCCGGCTCGATCTTCGAGCGCAGCCGCTTCACGTGGACGTCGAGCGTCTTCGTGTCGCCCACGTAGTCCGCGCCCCACACCCGGTCGATCAGCTGCCCGCGGGTCAGCACCCGGCCGACGTTGCGGAGCAGGTACTCGAGCAGGTCGAACTCCTTGAGCGGCAGCGACACCTCGGCGCCGTCCACGGTGACCACGTGCCGCTCGACGTCCATCCGGACCGGGCCCGCCGAGAGCACCAGCGGGGCCAGCTCGCCGTCCGTGCCCGGCTCGCCGCCGCGGCGCAGCACCGCCCGGACCCGCGCGATCAGCTCACGCGCCGAGTACGGTTTCGTCACGTAGTCGTCCGCGCCCAGCTCCAGGCCCACGACCTTGTCGATCTCGCTGTCGCGCGCGGTCACCATGATGACCGGCACGGCCGAGCGCTGGCGCAGCTGCCTGCAGACGTCGGTGCCGCTCATGCCGGGCAGCATGAGGTCGAGCAGCACGATGTCGGCGCCGTTGCGGTCGAACTCCTCCAGCGCGGCCTGACCCGTCCCGGCGACGGCCGCGGTGAACCCTTCCTTGCGCAGCAGGAAGGCGAGGGGGTCGGCGAACGACTCCTCGTCCTCGACGATGAGAACCCTGGTCACAGGTTTCCTCCATGATCTGGGCTGTCCTGCCCGGTAACCACGAGCCTCGGGGTGCGCTCGGGGGTCTTCTCCTGCCGCGGTGCCGGCGAGGTCTTGGCCGCCCGGGCCGGCTCGGGGGCCGGTTCGGGGCTGACGTGTGCGGGGATGCGCAGGGTGAACGTCGAGCCGGTGCCCGGACGGCTCCACAGGCCGACCGAGCCGCCGTGGTTGGCCGCGACGTGCTTGACGATCGCCAGGCCGAGCCCGGTGCCGCCGGTGGCGCGCGAGCGGGCCTTGTCGGCGCGGTAGAAGCGCTCGAAGACGCGCTGCTGCTCGTCCTCGGCGATGCCGATGCCGCGGTCGGTGACGGCAATCTCGACCATCCCGTCCGCCAGCCGCCTGCTGATGGAGACCGGGCTGCCGGCCGGCGAGTACGCGACGGCGTTCTCCAGCAGGTTCGACAGGGCGGTGACCAGCAGCGTGCGGTCGCCCTCGATGAGCAGGCCGCTCGGGCTGTCGGTGGTGATGCTGATGTCGGCGGACTCCGCCGAGAGCGTCGTGCGGCCGAGCGATTCGCGGACGACCGCGTCGACCTCGACGACGTTGAGGTCGGGCAGCCGTTCGGCGCCCTGCAGCCGCGACAGCGCGATCAGCTCGGTGACGAGCTGGCCGAGGCGGGTGGACTCGCGCAGGATCTTGCCGCCGAAGCGGCGGACCTCCTCGACGTCCTCGGCGGCGTCGAGGACGGCCTCGGTGAGCAGCGCGATCGCGCCCACCGGGGTCTTGAGCTCGTGGCTGACGTTGGCGACGAAGTCGCGGCGCACGGCCTCCAGCCGGATGGCCTCGGAGTGGTCGACGGCCTCGACGACGGTGAAGCCGTCGCCGAGCGGCCGGACCTGGCCGAGCACCGCTTCCGGCTGCCGCCCGCGCGCTTCGAGCGGCGAAAGGTCGATCTCCATCGGTTCGTCGGTTTCGACGACCTGCTCGGCGGCCTTGCGGGCCCGCGGGTCGGCCTGGTTGACCTTGACCAGGCCCAGCTCGTAGGCGCGCGGGTTGTGCAGGACCATGTCGCCGAACCGGTTGAGCACGACGACGCCGTTGTTCGACGAGCGGACCAGCCGTTCGAGGAGCTCCGCGACGGTCGGGCCCGGTGGCCGGGCCTCTTCCCGGCGGGTGCGCGCCCGCGCCAGGAAGTAGCCGGCCACCGCACCGGCCACCAGTGCGCCGATGGCCAGTGCGAGTGAAACAGGCGTGGTCACGGGCCGATCGTAAGCTGAGAAGTGGCCCTCCGGCCTAGCGTTGTCCGCCTTGTCGTGAGCACCGCGACACCTGCGGAGGACATGTTCGCCGGGGCTTCAGGCGGCGTTCACCCGATCGATTCCCCGGCGAGACATTCCGGGCGAATTCACCCGAGGGTGGTCAGGTCTTCGGGAGTCAGCTCGAGCGCCGCCGCGGCGACGTTCTGCTCGAGGTGCCCGACGTCGCCGGTGCCCGGGATGGCGAGGACGTTCGGTCCCTGGTGGAGCGTCCACGCGAGCCGCACCTGCGCCGGGGTGACGCCGTGGCGGCGGGCGACCTCGGCGACCCGGGCGTCCTCGCCGGTCCCGCTCGCGACGGCGAAGAACGGCACGAAGGCGATCCCCCGCTCGGCGCACATCCGGACGAGCTCGTCGTCCTCGCGCCGGGCGGTCAGGCCGTACTGGTTCTGGACGCAGACGACCGGCGCGATCGCGAGGGCCTCGGTGAGGTGCTCCGGGCCGACGTTGGAGATGCCCAGTTCGCGGATCAGCCCGGCTTCGCGCAGCTCGGCGAGCGCGCCGAAGCCGTCGGCGAGCGAGCCGGTGCCGCGGTCGAGGTCCTGGCCGATCCGGTAGTTGACGACGTCGAGGTGGTCCAGGCCGAGTTCCCGCAGGTTCTGCTCGACCTGGGCGCGCAGCTGCTCCGGCCGGGCGGTGTGGAACTCGCCCGTGAAGTCGCGGCCGGGACCGACCTTGGTCGTGATGACGAGGTCGTCGTAGGGCGCGAGGGCGGTGTTGAGCAGTTCGTTGGCCGAGCGCGGCCCGGCGAAGTAGAAGGCGGCGGTGTCGAAGTGGTTCACGCCGAGCTCGACGGCCCGGCGCAGCACGGCGAGGGACGTCTCGCGGGCCCGGATGCCGCCGTCCGCGGTGGACATCAGGCGCATGGCGCCGAACCCGAGGCGGTTGACTTCGAAGGAGCCGAGCTTCCAGGTGCCCGCCGCGGCGGCGGGGAGGGTGTTCGTGGTCATGACCCCAGCCTTCCGGCGGTGCCCGCGTGACCACCGGGTTTGGCAGTTTGCTGCCACACTGGACCGCGTGGAGAAGGTGACTGACGTCGTCATGGTGCGCGGCGAGGCGGAGCTGTTCGAGCGGACGGCGCACCTCTTCGAGCTCGCGGCGGAGATTTCCTGCGCGGCCCGCGACCTGCACACGTGGTCGGTGGCGCACAAGGTGGCCCCCGAACGAGAGCAGTCGGTGCGCGGGCTGAAGATCCGCAAGGTGTACCAGCCGGGCGTGCTGTTCGACCCGGCGCTCGCCGAGCACCTGCGGCGGATGGCCGCGGGCGGTGCCGGCATCCGGATCACCGAACGCGAGATCAACGAGACGATCCTGCTGGACCGCCGCATCGCCATCGTGGCCGGCGACCGCGTCGGCGGGGTCCGCGGCTACACGGTGATCAGCAGCCCGGACCTGGTCCAGGGCATCCAATCGCTGTTCGAGGCGGCCTGGCACGCGGCGACGGACCTGGAGTCCTACCAGGCGCGCTTCACCGAGCTGGGCGCGCGGGAGATCCTGGAACAGCTGGCCTCGGGCTGCAAGGACGAGACGGCGGCCCGGGCCCTCGGCATCAGCCTGCGCACCTACCGGCGCCGGGTGGCGGAGCTGATGGAGCTCCTCGGGGCGTCGTCGCGGTTCCAGGCCGGGGCCAGGGCCCGCGAAGCCGGACTGCTGTGAGGCGAGCGCTGCCGGCGCTGGCGGTCCTGCTCACCTCCGCGTGCACGATCACCGGCACGGCCGTGCCGGTCGGCGCCAACCTCGCCCTGGTCGACGCCCGGCGGACCGGCCTCGCCCTCGACGCGGTGAAGGCGGCCGCCGAAGCGGTGTTCAGCTACGACTCCGGGAACCCGGCGGGATTCGACCAGGCCGTCGCCGAGCACGTCTCCGGGGCGGCGAAGGCCCAGCTCACCGCGTTGTTCGAGCAGGTCAGGAAGAGCCCGCAGCCGGTGCACCTGGTCACCCGGGTGCGGCAGGCGGCGGCGCTGGAGTTCACCGGCGACCGGATCCGGGACCTGGCCGTGCTCCAGCAGGACAACGGCACCTCGAAGGGCATCGCCGCGGTCGCGTTCACCGCGGTCCGGGACGGCGGGCGCTGGCGGCTCTCCGACATCGCGGTGAACCCCGCCCAGCCGTCGCCCGCGCCGCAGCCGGACGACGGCAGCACGGGCGGGCTGCGCGATTCGGCGCTGGCGGGGGCCCGGGTGGCGGCGGGCGCGCTGTTCACGACCGACAGCGCCGATCCGGAAGGCAGCTACGCGCGGGCGGAAGCGGTCGCCGCCGGGCCCTTCCTCGACGACTACCGCGCGAAGAAGGCGTCCTACGTCGAGGCCATCCGAGCGAGCGGCACGAAGGTGGCACTCGGTCCCGAGCCGATGGCCGGGGTGGTCGCCGTCACCGGCGGGCGGGCGATCGTGTTGTTCTTCACGACGCTGCAGGTCACCGCCGCGACCGGCCAGGTGACCAGCCGCCCCTTCCCGGCCGAACTCGACGTCGTCCGCGAAGGGGCGAGCTGGAAGGTGACCGGCGTGCGTCCGGTCACCGTGGCCTGAACGCTCAGCGACCCTGGTTCGCCACCGCGGCGGCGGCTTCCTTGGCGGCCTCGGGGTCGAGGTACTCGCCGCCCGGCTTCACCGGCTGCAGGTCCTCGGTGAGGGCGTAGCGCAGCGGGATGCCAGTCGGGATGTTCAGCCCCGCGATGTCGGCGTCGGAGATGCCGTCGAGGTGCTTGACCAGGGCGCGCAGCGAGTTGCCGTGCGCGGCGACCAGCACGGTCTTGCCCGCGCGCAGGTCCGGCACGATCTCGGACTCCCAGTACGGCAGCAGCCGCTCGACGACGTCCTTCAGGCACTCGGTCAGCGGCGCGGCGTCGCCGAGGTTCGCGTAGCGGGGGTCGCCCGCCTGGCTCCACTCGTCGTCCGGGTCGATCGGCGGCGGCGGGGTGTCGTACGAGCGGCGCCAGAGCATGAACTGCTCCTCGCCGAACTCGTCGAGCGTCTGCTTCTTGTTCTTGCCCTGCAGCGCGCCGTAGTGGCGCTCGTTGAGGCGCCAGTCGCGCTTCACCGGGATCCAGTGCCGGTCGGCGGCGTCCAGCGCGATGTTCGCGGTGGAGATCGCGCGGCGCAGCAGCGAGGTGTGCACCACGTCCGGGAGCAGCCCGGCGTCGGCCAGCAACTGACCGCCCTGGCGGGCTTCGCCCTCGCCCTGTTCCGACAGCGGTACGTCCACCCAGCCGGTGAACAGGTTTTCCGCGTTCCACGTGCTCTGCCCGTGCCGCAGCAGCACCAACGTCCCAATCTCGGCCATGGGCAACAGCCTGCCAGAACGCACCACGCGGCCGAGTGGTGACCTCCGCCGCACCGCACGTCCTACCCAGAGTGTGTTACCGCAGAGTAACACCTCACCCTTCGACAAGTCCGCCCGCCAACAACGCGCAAAAATCCAGCCGGGGACTGCGGACCGTTATCGCTCATCGGTAAATTCCCTCGAACGGGCTAGCCAGTAGCCTTGTGATTACCCGGCGGGATCTGACAGGTTGACTACGTCCCGAGCGGCTGGATTCCACGCACTCCCCGGCCGGATTCGGGCGTTGACCGCGGCTCGTCTCCCCCCTGCCGAGCCGCGGCCCGCCGGCCCCGTTGGCACCCCCCTCGTCACCGGGTCCTGATCGGCGGGAACTTCAGCGGGGCGGCTCGAGATCGCGACTCCCCCTCCCTCGAGCCGTCCCGCCTGTTCCGCTCAGCCCTCGCCCGGCTCCGCGGCCGGCACCGCGGCCGGTGGCCGGCGGCGGTGGTAGAGCCACCAGCCGAGCCAGCCCAGCGGCACGATGAAGAGCAGGAACGGCGCGAGCGCACCCAGCACGGTCAGCAGGCCGCCGCCGAAGACTCCGAATGCGTGCCAGCCGCCGGCGAGCCCGCCAAGGAACCCGCTGCGGTCCTCCGACGGCGGCGGCGGGGCAGCGACGTTGCGGATGGTCATCGCCACGGTCGCCATCGCGACGCTGCCGGCCAGCGAATTCCGCTGCTGTTCGAGCGATTCGAGCGTCGCTTCGCGGCTCGTCAGCTCACTCTCGACCGAAGCGATCTCGGACACCGAAGTCGCCTTCGCCAGCAACGCGCGGATCCGCTCCACCGACGCCCGCTGCGTCGCCAGCCGCGCTTCGACGTCGACGACCTGCTCGGTCACGTCCTGGGTGTTCAGCTCCCGCTTCACCATGGCACTGCCCAGGTGCGCGAGCTGGTCGAGCACGCCGTCCAGCTTGTCCGCGGGCACCGCGAGGCTGAGCGTCGCCAGCTCCTCGCCCGTGCTCTCCTGCCCGGTGTAGCCGCCGGCCCCCAGTGCGATGCCTCGGGCCTGCGCGACGACGTCGACCACCTTGGTGGCGGTCAGTTCCAGCCGGGCGCTGCGCGAAAGCTTGCGTTCGGTGGCACCCGGCTGCGGCGGCGTCACCTTCTCCGCCCCGGTTTTGCCGCTGCCCTGCTGCGGCGCCGCCGGGACCGGCCCGGATCCGGCACTGTCCGCCGTGGACATCCCCTTGTCCTGGGCCGCCGAGCAGCCGGCCAGCACGAACGCCACGGCCACGGCCGCGAGCCCGGCTCTCCATCGAGTCCGCATCCTGCGTCTCCCTCCAGTTTCGGCTGGCGAAGAGACGGATGTCCGGTTCAGGGCCGTTGCACGGCCCTGGTCACGACTCGGTCAAGCCCGGTTCGTGCGGCCGCTCGGGGGCGACGAGGTGCTTGAACGCCTGGAGGTTCGCCAGGGATTCACCGCGGGAGACGCGCCAGTCCCACTCGCGCTTGATCGACGTCGCGAAGCCGATCTCGAGCAGCGTGTTGAAGTCGCCGTCGGCCGCTTCCAGCACCTGGCCGAGCACCTTGTCCAGCTCGTCGGCGGACATCGTCTCCTTGCCGAACCGGCCGACCAGGTAGATGTCCCCGAGACTGTCCACTGTGTAGTGAACGCCGTAGAGCTTCGCGTTGCGCTGCAACAGGAAACGGTAAACGTCCTCATGGGACTCATCCGGACGGCGACAGACGAAGGCCTCCACCGAAAACGCGTGGTCGCCGTCGACGAGCCAGGCGTTCGTCTGCAGCTTCTTCGTGCCGGGCAGCGTGACGAAGTACTTGCCGGGACCGCGTTTGTCGTACTTCAGCTCGTTCGAGTCCAAAGTAGACTGGATCAGCTGGTCCAGGCTCACACCGCCACCTCCGCGCGCAGGTCCAGCGCGTTCCGGAACGCGCTCGTCGCCTGAGCATAGATGTCCAGGAGCGCGTCCGTCGTGCGGCGCCAGGAGAACCGGCGGGCGTGCACGACGGCGTTGGCGCCGAGTTCGGCGCGCCGGTCCGGGCGCAGGGCGACGGCGGCCAGCGCGTCCGCCCACTCGTCGGCGCCGTGCCCGGGCACCAGCAGCCCGGAGACGCCGTGGGGCACCGCCACCGGCAGCCCGCCGACCTCGGCGGCGACCACCGGCGTCCCGCAGGCCTGCGCCTCGAGGGCGACCAGGCCGAACGACTCGTTGTAGCTCGGCACCGCGACGACGTCGGCGGCGCGGAAGACGCGGGCGAGCGACTCGCCCGGCTGCGGCGGCAGGAACCGGACCTGCCGCTCGATGCCCAGCGCGACGGCCAGCTCGCGCAGGGCCTGCGGCTGCTCCAGCCCGGTGCCGGACGGCCCGCCGACGATCAGCACGACCAGCCGCGCAGCCAGCTCGGGACGGCGGCGCAGCATCGCGGCCGCGGCGTGCAGCAGGACGTCCGGCGCCTTGAGCGGCTGGATCCGGCCGGCGAAGGCGAGCACGACGTCGTCTTCGGCCAGCCCCAGCTCCGCGCGCGCGACGGACTTCGAGCCCGGCGTGAAGCGTTCGAGGTCGACGCCCGGCGGCACGGCGTGCACCGCGTCCGGCGCGGCGTCGTAGAGGTCGATGAGCTGGCGCGCTTCGACCGCGGTGTTGGCGACCAGCCGGTCGGCCTCGGCGACCACCTGCTCCTCGCCGATCACGCGGGTGCGCGGCTCGGGCTTGTCGCCCTCGGCGAGCGCGGCGTTCTTCACCTTCGCCAGGGTGTGCGCGGTGTGCACCAGCGGCACCGACCACCGGTCGCGGGCGAGCCAGCCGACCTGGCCGGAGAGCCAGTAGTGCGAGTGGATGAGGTCGTAGTGGCCGGGCTCGTGGAAGGCTTCGGTCCGCAGCACGCCGGAGGTGAACGCGCACAGCTGGGCGGGCAGCTCGTCGCGGCCCAGCGGCTCGAACGGACCCGCCTGCACGTGCCGCACGGTCACGCCGGGCGCCAGCTCGGCCACCGGCGGCTGGCCGGACGCGGTCGCGCGGGTGAACACCTCGACCTCGACGCCGCGGCGGGCCATCTCGGTCGCGGTCTGGCTGACGTAGACGTTCAGTCCCCCGGCGTCCCCGGTCCCGGGCTGCTCGAGGGGAGAGGTGTGTACGGACAGCACCGCGATCCGGCGCGGCACAGCGCGGAACCTTCGGATGTTGCTCACCTGGTCACGTCTCCTGCGTACTTCAGCATTCCTCGGCGAATTGCCGGAGCACCGCGTCGAACTCGGCCGCGGACTCGGCGAAGGGCGCGTGCCCCCCGTCAACGAACCAACGCCCGGTGGCACCCGGAATCTTCCCGAGGGCGTGTTCGGCGGCCGAGGGCTCGATCACGCGGTCGGCCGTGCCGTGCACGACCAGCGCCGGCTTGTCGATGCCGGCCAGCACGTCCTCGCTGCCGACGTCCCGGCGGAACAGCCCCGAACGGACCGAAGGCGGCACGCTGAGCGAGGCGCCGAGCAGGGCCTGCGCCTGGGCGCCGGGCACCGGCCCGGTGACCATCGCCCGGGTGAACGCGGTCAGCGCGGGGACCGCGATGTCCGGATCGTCGGAAAGCATCGCCCGCATGTGCTCGCGCATCAACGGCCCGACGCGCCCGCCCGGCCGGTCGCGGCCGATCTCGGTGATGGCGCCGACGAGCACGAGCCCGCGCAGCCGTGCGGTGCCGTGCACCCGGATGTGGTCCACCAGCACCAGGCCGCCGTAGGACCAGGCGACGACGATCGCGTCCGGGCCGGCGAAGTCGAGCACCGCGGCGAGGTCGTCCGCCCAGGCCACCGGGTCGTCGTACCCGGTGGCCGGGACGTCGGAGGCGCCGTGGCCCCGGAGGTCCACGGCGATCAGCCGGAACCGCTCGGTCAGGGCCGGATCGGCGAGCTGCGCGGCCCAGCACCCGGCCGACTGCGCCCAGCCGTGCACGAACACGATCGGCCGGCTGTTCTCCTCGCCCTCGACCCGCAGGCCGAGCCGGACCCCGCCGTGCCCGACGACTTCGGTGCGCACGGGTTACTTCGCACCCATCCCCTGCCAGGCCGACCAGCTGAAGTTCCAGTCCTTGACGTCCGAGTTCATCGGCGGGGACAGCTTCGAGCCGGTGATCTCGACCGGGTCGCCGATCATCGCCGAGTCGAAGTAGTCCTTGGCGTCGGCTTCGAGCAGGTTGATGCAGCCGTGGGAGTTGTTGTTCTTCCCGATGTTGGCCGCGTTGTCCTGGTTCTCGTGGATGAACTCGCCGTGGTTGGAGAACCGGCAGGCCCACTTCTTGTTGACGTTCGTGTAGCCGTAGCGGGCGTTGTCGAAGATCGCCGACGGCTCCTTGCTCATGATGATGTAGGTGCCGTTCGGGGTGTTGCGGTCGACCTCGGCGTCCAGCCCGTTCGCGCACGGGTAGCTCTTGACCTGCGAGCCGCCGCGGTAGACGCGCATCTGGTGGTCCGGGGTGTTGACCTTGACCACCTGGTTGCGGCCGATCTTGAACTTCGTGGTGACGTCGGCCTTGCCGTACGCGCCGCCGCCCAGCTCGACGCCGTACAGCTTCGCCTCGACGTTCACGGTGATGTTCTGCGGCCAGTACTCCTTCGGCCGGTAGTCGACCTGGCTGTCGGACAGCCAGCCCCACGCGCCCTCGACCTCCCCTTTGTCCGTCTTCACGGACAGGGCCTTCTCGACCGCCTTGCGGTCCTTGACCGGCGACGCGAACTTGACGCTGATCGGCATGGCCACGCCGACGGTCTGGTTGTCGGCCGGGTTCAGCGTGGCGCGGACCTGCTTGGCCGGGGCGATCGTGGTGAAGCTGCCGGTGAAGTCGACCGGCTTGCCGTCGGAGCCGGTGGCCTTGGCCGCGTAGGTGTAGGTCTTGCCGTAGCCGAGCGGCTCGGAGCTGGTCCAGGTGAGGCCGTCCGGCGCGAGGTCGCCCTTGACGGCCTTGCCGCCGTCGGCGGTCAGCTTGCACTCGGTGAGCTTGCCGTCGGCGACCTTGAGCACGGCGGGCTTGAGCACCGGGACGTCCTTGGCGTCGGCGGCGGGCTCGGCCGTGATCTTCGCCACGGGCTTCGCGCTCTCGCCGTCGGCACCGGCCGCGCCGGTGGGCAGCGCGTTGCCGCCGTTCTCGCTCGAACACGCGGCGGCGACCAGTGCGGCCCCAGCCGCCAGAGCAGCCTTGAAGACCGTACGCCGTTCGATCACCGAAAAACCTCCTGGAATCCCCCGCCGACCAGCGGGCACACGCCTTTAGCGCTGGTGACCCAGCCGACGTTACCCGCCGGAAGGTAAAGACCGACCGATCAGGTGGCGGACGTCTTTGTCGACAAAGACGTCCTACACACGTACGGGTTGCCCGGTTCGGCTCAAATCACGCAGTTGATCAGCAGCGGTTCGGGGTGCAGGCGGACGCCGAACCGCTCGTGGACGCCGTCGCGGACCTCCCTGGCCAGGGCGAGCAGGTCCTCGGTCGTCGCGTCGCCGCGGTTGGTCAGCGCCAGGGTGTGCTTCGTCGAGAGCGAAACCCGGTTCCCCGGTCCGGGGTACCCCTTGGCGAACCCAGCGCGCTCGATCAGCCAGGCCGCGGACAGCTTGACGCCGCCGTCGGCCGGGTACTGCGGCGCGTCCGCGCCGGCGACCTCCGTGATCCGCTCCAGGACCGCTTCGGCCTCGGCGCTCGGCACGATCGGGTTGGTGAAGAAGGAGCCGGCGCTCCACGTGTCGTGGTCGGCCGGGTCGAGCACCATGCCCTTGCCGCGCCGCAGCTCCAGAACCGCGGAGCGCGCTTCGGCGGCCGGGACGCGGGCGCCGATCCCGACGCCGAGCGTGCGCGCCAGCTCGGCGTAGCGGATGGGCGCGGACTGGCCGTCTTCGCGGACCTCGAAGCGGACCGACAGGACGACGCCGGTGTCCGTGCCCTTGAGGACGCTGGTGCGGTAGGCGAAGCCGAGCTCGTCGGCCTTGAGCGTGCGCACCTCGCGCGTTCCGCGGTCGTACAGCTCGACCGAGACGATCGACTCGGCGACCTCGCAGCCGTACGCGCCGACGTTCTGGATCGGCGTCGCCCCGACGCTGCCGGGGATGCCGGAGAGGCATTCGAGCCCGCCCAGCCCGGCCTCGACCAGGGCCGCGACGAAGGCGTCCCAGTTCTGGCCGGCTTCGACCTCCACGTGAGCACCGTCACGGCGCCAGCCGGTGTTCGCCACCTCGACGAGCGTGCCGTCGAACCCCGCGTCGCCGACCACCAGGTTGGAGCCGCCGCCGAGCAGCAGCACCGGCTCGCCCGCCGCGTCCGCCTCGCGGACCGCCGCGACGAGATCTTCGCTGGTCACGGCGCTGACGAAGCGGCGAGCCGGGCCGCCGAGGCGCAGCGTGGTGTACGCGGCGAGCTTCGGGAGTTCGGAAGTACGGGGGTTCACCCGCCTGACGGTACTGTTCGGTCCATGGGATCCCGGATCGAGCACCGCGCTGAGTTCGCCGCCGACGTCGCGTCCACGTACGCGGCCGTCGCCGGCGAGGACGCGCTGCGGGCCCGCCTCGAGGAGATCGGCGGCCACGGCGCGGCGCTGCTGGCGTACGAGGTGTCCGGCACGGACCTGCGCTACCAGCTGCGGCAGGGCATCAGCGCGGACAAGCTGCCGCAGGCGGTGCGGACACTGCACAAGGGCGACCTGCTGGTGACCCGCACGCAGACCTGGCGCGTGAGCAACGACGGCACCGGCCGCCAGGGCAACGCTTCGGTCGAGGTCGGCGGCGTCCCGGGCGAGATCACCGCGCGGACGGCCCTGCTGGCCGGCGACGGCAAGACCGTGCACCGGACCAGCGGCGAGGTGACGGTCCGGATCCCGCTGTTCGGCGGGAAGCTGGAGAGCGTGATCGCCGAGCAGGTCACGAAACTGCTGGAGCGCGAAGCCGAATTCACCGCGAAGTGGCTCGCGCAAGCAAGCTGAGCCCGGTCGGCGCGCCGACACGCGGCACGACCAACCCGAACCGCCTGCGCCGGGTCGACCGCTGGATCGCGTCCGCGCCGTCGACGTCCCGCCTGCTGCGCTCGGCGGCCGATCCGCTGGTCGTCGACCTCGGCTACGGCGCTTCCCCGGTGACGACGGTCGAGCTCGCCCGCTGGCTGCGCCGGGTCCGCCCGGACGTCCGGGTGCTCGGCCTGGAGCTGGATCCGGTGCGGGTGGCGGCAGCCCAGTCCGCCGCGTCGCCGCCGCTGCTGGATTTCCGCCGCGGCGGGTTCGAGCTGGCCGGGACGCGGCCGGTGCTCGTGCGGGCGTTCAACGTCCTCCGGCAGTACGCGGAGGACGAGGTCGCGGGCGCGTGGGGCCTGATGCTGGACTCGATGCCCGCCGAAGGCCTCCTGGTCGAGGGCACCTGCGACGAGATCGGCCGGCTGTCGACGTGGGTCCTGGTGGCCCGCTCCGGCCCGGTCTCCCTGACGCTCTCGTTGCGGCTGGCGGGCCTGGACCGCCCGTCGACGATCGCCGAGCGCCTGCCGAAGGCGCTGATCCACCGGAACGTGCCCGGCGAGCGCGTCCACGCGCTGCTGTCCGAGCTGGACATCTGCTGGGCGACGGCGGCTCCCCACCAGTCGTTCGGCGTGCGGTCGCGGTGGCTGGAGACGGTCCGGCTGCTGGCCGCGCGGGGCTGGCCGGTGCTGGGCCCGCCGTCGCGCGTCCGCCTCGGCGAGCTGACCGTCCCGTGGGCAGCGGTCGCCCCCGCCTGAACGTTCACCGAGCCACCCCCGCTGCGTCACCCAGGGGTGACCTCCGGTGATCACCATTGAGCCGTGGAACTCCTGGGGCAGGTCACCGAGCTGCTGCGGGGCACGCTCGGCTCGCCGTGGCTGTGGGTGCTCGTCTTCGCCGTGTCCGGATTGGACGCGCTGCTGCCGTTCATGCCCAGCGAGACCACGGTCGTCACCGTCGCCGTCCTGCTCGGCCCCGACCCCGTGCCGCTCGTCCTGCTCGCCGCGGTGGCGGCCGGAGGCGCGTGGGCGGGCGACTGCCTCGGGTACGCCGTCGGCCGCGCCGCCGGGCCACAGGCCATCGCGCGGCTGCAGCGCGGACCCGACGGCCGCCGTCGTCACGAATGGGCCCGCGACCAGGTGCGGCGCAACGGCGGGCTGCTGATCATCGCGGCCCGCTACCTGCCGGGCGGGCGGGTCGCCAGCGCGCTGGCCAACGGCAGCCTCGGCTACCCGCTGCGCCGGTTCGTGCCGCTCGACGCCGCCGGCGCGGCGATCTGGGCGGTGTACAGCGTGCTGATCGGCCTCGCCGGCGGCGCCGCCTTCGCCGACGAACCGGCCAAGGGCCTGCTGCTGTCCTTCAGCCTCGGCCTGGGGTTGGTGTTCGCCATCGAGGCCGGAAGGCGGCTACGGTCGGCCCATGCTCGAAGCGATCGACGTCCACGCCGACGCGCTGAAGCGGGCGGCGCTGACGGCCGGCCCGTCGGCCCCGGTGCCGACCTGTCCGAAGTGGACTGTCCATGACCTGGTGACGCACATCGCTTCCGTGCACTGCGCGGCCATCGGCCGGGTGCTGGACCGGCCTTCGCCACCGACGCCGCCACCGGGCTGGGACGACGTGCTCGGATGGTGGGACGGGCAGCGCCTCGCCCTGCGCGAAGCCCTGGTGCGGAACCCCGGATCGCCGTGGACCGGCCGGCTGGCCCACGCGACGGCGATCCACCGCCTCGACGCCGAATCCGCGCTCGCCACGCCCGTGCCGACGCGCCTGCCGCCCGAGCTCGCCGAGGGGCCCGGCGAACTCGTTTGCGCCGTCGTGCTGCCGGGTTCGGCCGGGTGCAGCGGCGGCCCGGAACGTCGCGAATGACTCATTCGGGACGTCGGAGGCGCTGTTCGCGTCCCTGCTCGGCGTCACGACGGTGCTGCACTGGGACCGGTTCACCCACGGCCACGTCTCGTTCGCCGCCTGGGCCGCGCTGT